>JAUYCD010000244.1 GCA_030692375.1 Candidatus Latescibacter sp.
CTTGAAACTCGAAAAAACTGATTTCATTATAATTACTCATGCTTACCTCCAGTTCAAAGATTCATCTGTTGTACTGGTGTAAACATATATATTTTTGCATCAAATGTCAAGAGTGCTGTTTCAAATCGATAAGCGAATAATTAAATTCAATATAATTTTTCTCATTTTGATCTCCCCTTTTTTATGTGGAAGGACTTTCTTCCGTATAACGTCATGCATCAGCCGACGCCGCCAAAAAATACGCAGAAATCCACCGCAGATGCCCGGCGTCGGCTGGATGCAATTGTTGGACATTCTTCATCAAATTGCTTTGGCTGCAGTTGCGTCATCTGCCATTGGGGAAACAATCCAGCCAAGGAAAAGGTCAACATCCTCAATCCTCTTTGGACCTGAAATCACCCCGCGTCTTTCCACCTTGATATCAAAGAGTTCAGCGAAGGCACAGTAATCTGACCAACTTGTCGGCGATTCCTTGAAACATTGTACTAGCATAAGTGCAACAGGTGCCTTCCATCGGTTAGCTTCAATGACTGCTGATGCCGTCCTGTGAACAAGCTGATATCGGATGTGTCCTGGTGGTGTCTCAGAAAGGCCAAGCGTTTTTGTCAAGAACTTCAGCCGTTCAGTCTTTCCTTCGGATTCCTTCGCCATCCACTCGCTGATTGTCTTGTCGAATTCCTCTCCCGCCTTCGCCTCAATGGCAGCAGATGCGTAGCCTTGTTTCAAGAGGACAACAGCCCAGAGATCATTCTGGGAGGGGCGTCGGTCGTCATCCAATTTCACCCGGTGTTCTGGGACGGCCATCAATAGGCGGGCAGATTCAAAAACGGGATGGGAATTCAAGGCTGTCTCGATTTCAGGGGGAAACCCAGATTCGTCTGTGCGGCGCGATTCCCACGACACGGCCAATTCCCACGCGGACTTCTTGCGCCGCCAATGAAGATAAGGGTCTGCAAGTTTCGCTCTCCATTCGGCTGTGCCCATGCTGGGCATGAGTATACGTGATGGTTTCATATTATTTTATGTCCAACAATAATTAGATTGATCCGCATAAGATGCTGAATGTTGCTTTCCTGTCAATATAACACGCCGATAAATTATTTTATAGATGCGTGCAAACAATTGAATATTCAGCTACTTGCGTTATAGTTAGTGTTCTATCATGGCGTCTTATGCGGATCGGCATAAAATCTTCAGCGATGTCTCAAAAACAAGTTGAAGGTTCTGCGCAACCGTGACATTCAATATGACGAATCAAATCATTTCGTTTCATGATGCGGGCATTGTAATTGGCTCACGGATCACCTCTTCGCCTGCAAGGGATTCCTCTGCAAGCTGACGGTTGGCTTCGAGAACAAGCTGGACTGCCTCGGCAAGGTTTCTGCGCGCCTCTTCGAGTGTTTCACCCTGAGTGTTGGCTCCAGGAAGTTCCTCGACAAACGCCGAGTAGCCTTCCGGAAACTTCTTGAAAACTGCTGTCAATTGCATCGGATTCTCCGTGAAAATATTTTTATACTATACCACACAATCAGTCTTTACCATTTCACATTATAGCAAAATTTGAAAAAAAGTCAAGCGTATTCCTGAGATTGAACGCCTACGGTTTGGGTGTCACAGGTTAGAACCGTCGGGCGATATGGCTATTTCTCCGGGACTCGGACGTGTGAAGTGTCAACAATGGCAACACATGAGGCAAGTTGTTTCAGTTCGGCGGATTGAATGAAATCGGCGATGAAACTGTTGACTGATGAAGGACCCATCGAAGAGGGACGGAACAGGATAATACCTGGATGAGTGCCGTCATCACATCGTGCCCCATATTCGTCAAGACAGGTATCAGATGACGCGACAGGTTCTCATCCAGCTTCAACTTCATGCGGATACCACCGTTTTCCAAATGCTTTCATGCGACAACTCGGCGGCATAGGCTAACGCGGCGCGGATATCCTCTGTGGCAAGCTGAGGGTAGTGGTCCATGATCTCCGCTTCCGTCATTCCTTCGGCCAGACCGTCCAGTATCACCGCGATTTCGATACGAGTGTCGCGGATACAGGGTCTCCCTCCGCACACCTCCGGTTTCAAAATGACTCTCGACTTGAGTATCTTTTTTTTCACCTGAATCCCTCCTTTTGTTCTGATTTGCTCATAGAGAACCACACACTTCAGCAGCCCTTTATCTTTCAAGCTCCTGAGGTCCTTCGCAAAACTGTCCTTGAACTCAACCTTCACTCTCCGGCCTCCTTCAAGATTGCGAAGACCTCCTCACGCGGGATGGATTCGCAGCGGAATCCCTGTTCGATGGCGCATGCAAGACCGATATCTTCCATGGCTTCTTCCACAATATCCTGCACAAGATCACGACGTTCTTCAAGAGCTTCGACTAGTGCTGATTTCAATAAATCTTTCAATCTCTCTTCGTCGATCATTACCATTGACATAGTACGCTCCCTGTAAATCATTTTGTAGTTCGTACTTATCGATACGCATCCGAGCGATGCCGGACGGCGATAATATCCACGTTCCGGTTTGTGTCATCAATTGCATAGATAACCCGATAATCACCTACGCGGATTCTCCATGCTGTTCGTTCGCCCCGGATTTTTCTACAGCCGTCAGGTCGTGGAAAGTCGGCAAGCGCTTCTATCCGTCTGAACACATTAGAGAATATTGCGGCGTCGAGCGCTTCGAGTTCCTTCCTCGCTGAACGGGCGAATGTAATTGTATACTTACTTACCAGGTTCAAACCGACCTCTTCGTTTCAGTCGTTTCCTGACTGTTTCCAAGCTCTCACGGGGCTCATCAGCCCGCTCACGAGCAATAATGGAATCGTAGATATCTTCCCATATCTCGCCGTGTGCCTTCAGGTCGATGAGCACGGACTTTTTTTTACCTGTTGCATCCACAAGGAACTGAATCCCTTTCACAGGAACCTCCCATCTATGTTGAAATTGTTATTGGCTGACCGATTGTTACGCTACTTCGATGAAGGACCGAAGGGCTTCATTCACGGTCTCTTCCGTGGGAAACACCTTTATATATCATCTTTTCCTGGCGTGTCATCCATCCGACAGCGAGTTTCAGAGAGTACAGTATAGCAATATTCCTCAAAAAGTCAAGCGATTTTCCCCTCGATTCTCATAGAATGCAGAGTACCCGCCTCACCATATTGTACCTGTAGTGTCTGCACCGGATATTTCAAAAGATAGCTAATATTTAAAAATCCTCTTGACATTTTTTTTCTTTTCCCTATATTAACTACCGGAGTGGTTACCAATGAAAAACGAGCACATAGAATCCATCATGACCGGCCTGGGATTTTCGCTGTACGAATCACGGGCGTATGTGGCACTGGTGGCGGAAAACCCGCTTACCGGGTACGAACTTTCTGGAAGGTCGGGGATACCGCGCTCCAAGGTGTACGAGTGCATCGAGCGCCTGAATCGTAAGGGGCTGCTCATCCCTGTAGAAGAGAACCCGGTGAAATATGCGCCGCTGCCGCCGGAAGAGCTGGTGCGGCGGCTCTCGAAGGAATTCCGGTCATCTTTAGAGACATTGGGACAATTGCTTGCGGAGGAAAAGGCCTCCGACCGGGTGGATTACATATTCAATGTGCGGGGATACGAGGAAATCATCGCCAAATCCGTGGAGATGATCGAGGATGCGGAAAAAGAACTGGCGCTGGCGCTCTGGAGCGAGGAGATTTCTCGGCTCGAAGAGGAAATACTGCGGGCGGTCAAACGAGGGGTGACTGTGCGAATTCTCGCTTTCGATGGCGGCAGGGCTGTCGAGGGCTGCGAGACCTGGCGTCACCGGTCGCTTGCCAGGGAGGATTTCACCGGGAGAGCCATCACCGTGGTACGTGACAGAAGCGAGGCGCTTACCGGCCAGTGTTCCGGAGAAGGCGGCATTATCGCCGCCTGGACAAAGAATCGGAATCTCGTTTTCATCAGCCTCAAGTATATCGAGCACGAGATCATAAGGATCAGGGAAAGCGGGGGTGATGGAGCACTCGGTTGAAAACCGGCTGATCGGCCCGGCCATGATGGCGCTGGGGTCGCTCTTTTTCGCACTCACCGCGCTGTTCGTGCGGCTCGGCTCGGAAACGGTTCCGGTGGGTCACCTTGTGCTGGCGCGGTTCCTGTTCATGGCGCTTGCGCTCATTGTCCTGAGGAACGCGGGGCTGATTACCGTGCATCCGGTGAACAGACGCCTGCTTCTCTACCGGTCGGCAGCCGCCTCGGTGGGCGGAATCTTTTACTTTTTCTCTATCGCGACAATACCTGTCGCGGAAGCCATTATTCTTAAATACACATTTCCGGTGTTTGCAGTAACCATTGCGGCCCTTATCTATGGTGAAAAAGTGAGCCGCACCAGCCTTGCCGTTCTGGCGGTGAGCCTCCTGGGGGTGGTGGTCATGATGAATCCCGCCGCTTTCCATCCAAGCGCGGGGTACGCCTGGGGGCTCCTGAACGGCCTCTGCGCGGGAATTGCGGTGGCATTCCTGCGTGAGCTGCGAAAAACTGATGATTCCTCGACCGTGTTATATTATCATTCCATTGCCGGAGTGACGGTTTCCCTCCCGTTCCTGGTGAACGGCATCGTGATTCCGGGAGCAAAGGGCGGCGTCTATATGCTGCTTGCGGCGCTGTTCGGGATGCTTGCCCAGTTCACACTTGTGTATGGTTTCAAGTATGTGAAGACCGCAGGTGGAAGCGTGCTGATGACCCTGGAGGTAGTGCTTTCCGCACTGCTCGCTTTCCTGTTCCTGGGACAGATGCCGGGCATAATAAAAATTATCGGCGGGTGCATGATTATCGCCGGGGCTCTCATTGTATCGGGAGAGGGAAAGTTTCGGAAAAACGGGGCAAAGGAATTGGATGAGGGAGAGATATAACTTTTAAAGCCGCCCTTGAACCACTGGGATAGCATAGATGCCGAAACGAGTTCGGCATGACACGTGCACTTCGACAAGCTCAGTTCTCGGTCATCGGACTCTGAGCCTGTCGAAGAGTCCGCTGCATCCTGAACTTGTTGCCGCTTCGCGGGAACGATAAAACCGTTTCAGGATCTAAACACTCAAAACATGCGCAATGATTAAGTCGTCATATATAGCTTTTTTCTTTGCGTTTTTGCATCTTTGCGAGAGATATTTTAACCTTAGAGAAAGGAACCCCCATGCCCTTGCATGTCACCTATGCGGACCGTCTGGCCAAACTTCCGCCCTACCTTTTCGCCGCTATCGACGAGATGAAGCAGAAGGCAATCCGGGCGGGACATGATGTCATAAACCTGGGGGTCGGCGACCCCGATCTCCCTACCCCCCGTCACATCATCGAGCGGTTGAATGAAACCGCCTTCGACCCGGCCAATCACCAGTATCCTTCATATACCGGAATGACAGATTTCCGGAAAAGCATAGCTGCGTATTACCGGCGCACGAGGGAGGTCGAGGTCGATCCGGCGAGCGAGGTGGTCACTCTCATCGGGTCCAAGGAAGGCATCGGTCATCTGCCGCTGGCGTTTGTCAACCCGGGAGACATCGTGCTTGTGCCCGATCCCGGTTATCCGGTCTATACCGCCGGGACAATCCTCGCAGGTGGAGAACCCTATGCCATGCCTCTCCTGAAAGAAAACAGCTTCCTTCCAGACCTGGGCCGGATTCCGGCGGATATAGCGAAAAAGGCGAAGCTGATGTTCATCAACTATCCCAACAATCCCACAGCGGCGACCTGCGACCGGGCATTTTTCCGGAAGGTGGTGGAGTTCGCCCGGGAATATACTATCATTGTCGCCCACGATGCAGCTTATGCGGATGTGACCTTTGACGGCTACCGCGCGGAATCCTTCCTGGAGACTCCCGGCGCCAAGGAGGTGGGAATCGAATTTTACAGCCTCTCCAAGACCTACAACATGACCGGGTGGCGGGTAGCGGCGGCGTTGGGGAACACCGACCTGATCCGGGGACTGGGCAAGGTTAAAACCAACCTGGATTCCGGGGTGTTCCAGCCCATCCAGTACGCCGGAATCACCGCTCTGGAATCGAGCCAGGATTGCGTCGCCGAGAACAACCGTATCTACTGTGAACGCCGCGATGTGCTGGTTAGCGGACTTCAGCGCCTGGGCTGGGATGTGGAAAAACCCAGGGCTTCCTTCTACGTGTGGATTCGCCTGCCCAAAGGAACAAGCTCAACCGATGTTACCGCTCGTCTCATCCGTGAGGCCGCGGTGGTCACCACTCCGGGAATCGGGTTCGGAATGTATGGAGAGGGCTATATCCGCATGACCGTGACCAGCCCGAAAGAGCGTCTGGCCGAAGCGGTGGACCGTCTGGCAAAGGTAAAAATTTAAGGAGGATTCATGCATCTGTTTACCTATAAGAACAGGAAACTCTTCGCCGAAGATGTCCCCCTATCTGTAATTGCAGAAGAGTTCGGCACCCCTGCCTATGTATATTCACAGGCCACTCTGGAACGGCACATCGGCGCCATAAACGGCGCTTTCGAGAGTGTCGGCCATCTCACCTGCTACTCGGTAAAAGCCAATTCCAGCGGCGGCATTTTGAGCCTGTTCGCCGGGCACGGTCTGGGAGCTGATATTGTCTCCGGGGGAGAGCTTTTTCGTGCCCTCCGGGCGGGAATCCCCGCAGGCAGGATTGTCTATTCGGGGGTAGGCAAAACCCCTTCGGAGATAGAATATGCTCTCAAGCACGGCATCCTCATGTTCAATGTGGAATCGGAATCTGAACTGAAGACAATCAACCGCATCGCCGGAACCATGAATCTGCGGGCGCCGGTTTCTTTTCGCATCAATCCCGATGTTGACCCGAAAACACATCCCTATATTTCCACCGGCCTGAAAAAAAACAAATTCGGGATTCCCCACTCTGAAGCTCTCCGGGTCTACCGGGAGGCCGCCGGCATGTCCCATATTGAAATAATCGGCATAGATGCGCATATCGGGAGCCAGCTCCTCGATGTTACCCCGTTCCGGGCGGCGGCTGAGCGCCTGGGCGCATTGGTTGAGGAAATACAAAATATGGGAATCTCTCTCAAATACATAGATATCGGCGGCGGGCTGGGCATACGCTATAATACGGAATCTCCTCCCGATCCTTCCGACTGGGCGCTTATGATCATCCCGGTCATCAGGAAGACAGGGTGCGCGCTCATCCTGGAGCCGGGAAGGTCGATGGTCGGAAATGCCGGAATTCTCCTCACTCGTGTACTTTATATCAAGTCCAACGGGGAGAAAACGTTTGTCATCGTGGACGCCGGTATGAATGACCTGGCAAGACCCTCGCTCTATGGATCCTATCACGCCATCCTGCCCGCACTGGAGCGTAAAACCCCGCTTCGCACTGTGGATGTGGTTGGCCCCATCTGCGAATCCGGTGATTTTATCGCCAAAGACCGTGAGATGTCAATGCCGGAAGAGGGCGATATCCTCGCTGTCATGAGCGCCGGAGCGTACGGGATGTCCATGTCCTCGAACTACAACTCCCGTCCGCGGGCGGTTGAAATCATGGTAAACGGCAGCGAAAAGAAACAGATAACAGACCGTGAAACATGGGAAGACCTGGTGAGGAAGGAAAGGTGAAAAGGGAATGAAATATTTTCATCATCGAAAGAAAAAACTTTTTCTGGAAAGTGGACTTTTCTTCTGTCTTCTCCTGGCTGCTTCATTTTCATGGGCGAGCCCCAATGATTGGCCCCCCTGGGGAGAATACAGCCCGTTGAAGGTTCTCGCATCAAAACCAACACCTTTGGGGAAATGGTCAATAATAGTTTACGGTGACAGCAAGGGATCATCCTTTCACAAGCAGAAGTTTATCCCTAAACTTCTTGCAATCAATCCAACGCTTATCGTCAATACCGGCGATATGGTTGCCCGAGGAGGAGGAATTTTATCCCGGGAGAACGACTGGGAACCATGGGAGAAGGAATCGCGGGAGTTACGAAACCACATCCCTTTTTTCCCCGTAATCGGCAATCATGAAATAACAGTCCGTGAGCCTAAGTCCGCGGACCATGATAAGTATTATAAGGGATTACGGCACTTCTCCCTGTTTTACGATCTGCCGAAGGAATCGGGCTGGGAGTTTTATTATTCTTTCGTTTATGGAGATATCACTTTTATCCTTCTCGCCGTTCCGGGTGCGGATTTTAAACCAGGTTCAGCCCAATGGCAGTGGCTGGAGCAGACTCTGCAGAAAGCGACTACCCCGCATATCATCACTTTCTCTCACAGCCAGATATATTCGGTCGGCGATAAGGAGAATTATGTATGGGAATATGCGTCCGAACTTACATCGCTTCTGAAAAAATATGGCGTTCAGCTTCATTTTTCGGGGAACGATCATATCTACTACCGTACCATGCGCGATGGAGTAACCTATATTATCAGCGCGGGAGGAGGAGCAAATATGTATCCGCTCACCCATCTCGATAATGCCATACCGGGAGATGTCTTTTTCACCGGCGATGGAAAACCTGATATGGAGAACTACTATTATTACGTTTCATTAGATGTGAACAGCGACACTATCAACGGGAAAACAGTGCTGGTAAACAACGGGAAGGTGATGGACACGTTTACATTAAAGGCGCGGAAACGGTGAGCCGATTTAATCAGGTATCTTTGTTTTGTAGAATAGTCTCTTCCCTCCATCCGCCCGCAATTGAGCGCAAAATCCCCGCTTCACACTGTGGATGTGGTGGGCTCGATTTGCGAATCCGGCGATTTTATTGCCAAGGACCGTGAGATGTCAATACCGGAGGAGGGAATTGATTCGAACTTGGTATAACGTCTCGCCGGGCCATGCAACCGAGCGCCCGGAGACGACAATAAAATATTGGGCTTTATTTTACGATGGCATTATATTAAAATATCAATGGCATCCCGGTTGGTCGGTTCAGAGATAGCTCATACTTTTTAAACCGCTATCTTGAAAAAACATATGAGGCATGAAATGCAATTTACTCGAATCACGGTAAACCCCTATCAAATGGGCGGAGTTCCCTGCCTGCGCGGTCTGCGAATTCCGGTGGCAACAATAATCGATATGATCGCGGATGAGATGAGCGTTGCAGAAGTTCTTGCAGCGTATCCCGATCTCGAGCAGGAAGACATAACGGAAGCGCTTCGATATGCCGCGGAAGCAGTCAGAGAGCGCGAATTACCGCCGGTGAAAGTAGCATGAGATTTCTGATCGATAATGCTCTTTCGCCGAATCTCGCTCAAGCCTTACGCGATGCAGGATTCGATGCCGTGCATGTACGGGATCTGGGACTGCAAGCGGAAGAAGATTTGATGATTTTCGAAAGAGCCATTATCGAGGATCGCATTCTCATTTCCGCCGATACCGATTTCGGCACTATCCTCGCCCTGTGGAAGTATTCCAAACCCTCAGTGATTCTGTTTCGACGCGGAACAGAAAGGCGTCCCACGAATCAAGTGAAACTCCTCCTGGCAAATCTTCCCAATCTCGGTGAACCACTGGAAAAAGGCAGTATTGTTGTCTTTGATCAAGAAAGAATCCGCGTTCGGTCTCTGCCCATTTCAGGGTAAATTCTCGACAAAAAAACTCCGCTTGACGCTTTGTATTGAAACCCTCCGTCACCCCTGCCGCCTCGCTGTAATGAGCGCAGGAGCGTACGGGATGTCCATGTCCTCGAACTATAACTCCCGGCCGCGGGCGGTTGAAATCATAGTCAACGGCAGCGAAAAAAGACTGATAACCGACCGTGAAACATGGGAAGACCTGGTGAGAAAGGAAAGGATGTGAGCCACGCGGGAGAGTTGAGAGGATTTGGCGGCGAGGGAGGATAGCAAACTATATTACATGAATATTATAAATCAGCGGCGCGCCGTAATATGGCTCGTCCGCTGGAATAATTCTATGGGTGCATTGTTTTTTCATTTCCTGATAATTCTTCCTTTTTCTACACAATGCCGAGGGATAACTGCCCGCGAGTTTCCTCGAGTTCTTTTTCTTTCCGGTGCCGTGCGTAATTTAAATATTCTGCCTCACAGCCAAGTTCTATGCTAAGAGCATGCAGATCAAGACGTTTCAATATCTCAATTGTTATTGGCCGTTTGTCAGCCCAAAAAATCATTGCCTTGAAAAACTGTTGGGCTGGCTCCGAATTCAACAAATTTTCGACGAAATGAGCTTCTGACTCTGACCAGCAAGGCAGGAAGTAAGTCGTATCATCCAAAACGACGACTTTGCCTTGATACGGCTTTATTAGTTTAAATGAAAGTCGTTTATAAAAACCGGAGATAGCAACCTTCCATTCAGAAAATGAATAGTCACCTACTCCAAAAATTGAATACTTCGGTCGATTCCGATAGATAGAACTCGCCCGCTTTTCAAGCCTTTCCTCATTTGCTTCTAAATAACCCCATGTTCTCGGGGCTATCCTCTTAATTGGGGAGGTATCTTCCCCAACGTATTTTTGAGTTACGAGCATGTATTTTCGACCGTAGCGTATCTCGCCGTTTCCGATATCCGAGCTTTTTAGCATTGGATAGACATAATCATCCTCTAAGCTAATTAGCTCTCCTGTCCCATTGCGGTACTTTTCACCCTCAGGTTCAAGTTCCATAACATTTGAACAATCATGTTTTATTCCCGATCTCCACGTGTATGCTTCGTCACTCCCCTTAATATGGCGCCATCTCTTGTAAAGGCCCACGTTCGAGAGAACAATTTCATCGTGATAACCAATGATTTGAGATGGTTGTTCGGTACTGAGATCATCAAAGACAATACAATCGGATGAACTAATTCCCCCTCGCATATCGATCACAAAAAAGCATGCATCTACGGAAGCACCGAACTGTTTCTTCGCATCAATTATAAACATATTGGCTCCGGACACGGCCAAATGATGCTTCCAAGCATGACACAGGACTTTTCGTGCAACGGCCGTCTTGCATAGCACGGCGATTACACCGCGACAGTTTTTTAGCCAGGCGAGGTATTGTAAAAGCATCCATTCCGAAATGTCAAAATTACTTTTGCCTGTGATCGCGTCATAACCCCGGCGCTCTTGGAAATTGTTTTTGGGGGGGAGATTGTTGCTCTCTAACAAACCCAGTTCTGAACTGGTAACCCAGGGAGGATTGCCAACTATTAGAATTGGTTGAGGCTGATCAAGAAATAATGCACGCCAATCAAAGAAAAAGAAATCACTCTGGAGCAATTCAATAGCATCTCTTTGTTCCAATGAAGAAACCTTTATTTCGAGTCCGTCAAGGTATTGTTTGTTGATATCTACCCCTATAAACCGAGTTGCTTCTGGGAATTCGTGAATCGCAGCCAGTAAAAAGGAACCTTTTCCGCACGTAGGCTCAAGGATAGTCTTGGGGTTGATTCTAAACCGCCGTAACGTGACCATAGCTGCCTCAGCAAGTTGCTGTGGTGTCTGAAAGTCACCGTACTCCCATTTATCTTTTGCTTTTCGCATCATTTTTTGTTATTACCTTACTCGGTGGATGCCTTCGATTTTACCAGCTTCTTGAATTACACGACCATACTGGAGTCGCCATTGCAATGCATTTGATATGGTCAGGTATCCTTGGTTTGGATGATTTTCAATTATTTCTTTTGCAATTGAATTTGCCTCAATATCATCCACAGGCAAGTTTTTGTCATACATGAATGCCATGAGGTCGTCAACATTACCATCGTTTTCAAGAATTTGAAGTATGCCTTTTGTCATTTGGTAATCAGCAGTTCGGCTCTGCTCAATAAATATTGTATGCCAAATATTAAGGCGTCCGGTTCGGCCATTATGGTCATCGGTCTTTTCGTATACGAACACGAGCAAGCTATAACCAAGACCGAAAATCTTCTGTCTGGCCGACTTAAACGGGCACGAGGACTGTGGTTGGCGGATAATAGTAACTTTCATGTCCACGGCAAGATTGGGGAAATCGATTCCGGATGCGGAGTTACCTTGTTTGAACTCGAATTTCCCGGCGAGATATTGCATGAACTTGTGTTCCAAATAAGTGCCTACGGCTTTTCCATCAGTCACGCCATAAAGGATGGGTTCGTCATAGGTACTCTCCATTTGAGCAAAACATGCCGCTTCAGCTACGAGTATTTGAACGTCAAGCTTTTTCTTTTTCGGCATAATCTCATCTCATTAATTGCTAAAAGTGATATTAACCTTCGGCTTATAAGGTTTCCGTAAAATATATCAACAGGGAACTAATGTACCATGCCTGCTGTCGATTTTTCACGTTGTGATAATTCATGTCTCATCGTGACATTAGGTTTCTGCATCAGATACATGCGAAATTGATATCGTTCCTTACCGGTGCATTGATTAATATCTGCGCTTAAGGTATTCATATTATATCTACTTGTCAAGCAAAACCTCTCCCTCCCCGGTCTTCCCTTGCTTTTCTCGCGTAAAAGTGTTAAAATACATTTTTATTTTCCTTATAGCACCATGCAGAGCACAGTGAACGCAGCATACTGACACAGGAGCGAATACATGACCGGTATTATCAATATCGAAGGCCGAGAAATACTTGATTCGAGAGGCAATCCCACCGTTGAAGTGGAAGTGGTGCTGGAGTCGGGAGCTATCGGAAGGGCGTGTGTGCCCTCAGGCGCCTCCACCGGTGAAAACGAAGCAGTGGAGCTGCGGGACGGCGACCTGTCCCGCTATGGCGGCAAAGGCGTGCTTAAAGCAGTGGAGAATGTCAATACCATTATAGCGCCGGAGGTTGAGCTTATGGACGCCACCGACCAGGTGGGCATCGACCAGATGATGATCAAGCTCGACGGCACCCCGAACAAATCATTTCTCGGCGCCAACGCGATTCTCGGTGTATCGATGGCTGTGGCCCGCGCCGCGGCGGAAGCGGTAGGTCTCCCGCTATACCAGTACTTTGGCGGAGTCAACGCCAAGCTTCTTCCGGTCCCTATGATGAATATCATCAACGGCGGAAAACACGCCGATAACAATGTCGATCTCCAGGAGTTCATGATCATGCCGCTCGGGGCGGTCAGCTTCCGTGAGGCGCTCCGTATGGGCGCGGAAACCTTCCACGCTCTGAAATCCGTGCTCAAAGATAAAGGCTTGAGCACTGCGGTCGGCGACGAGGGGGGATTTGCCCCGAACCTTAAATCCAACGAGGAAGCTCTTCAGGTCATCATGACTGCAATCGCGAAGGCCGGTTATAAACCCGGCGATGATATCTGCATCGCCCTGGACCCTGCGGCCAGTTCCTTCTTCAATAAGGAGAAGGGCAAATATGTGCTCGTCGGCGAGGGAAACCGTGAGCTGACAAGCGTGGAACTGGTGGAATTTTATGTAAACCTGGTGAATAAGTACCCGATCATATCCATAGAGGATTCCCATGATGAGAACGACTGGGAAGGATTCCGGCTTATGGTGCAGAAGCTCGGAAACCGCATCCAGATTGTCGGCGACGATCTCTTTGTGACCAATACACTGTTCCTCAAGAAGGGCGTCGAACTGAAAGCCGCCAACTCCATTCTCATCAAGGTCAACCAGATCGGGACCATCACCGAGACATTCGATACTATCGAGATGGCCATGAAAGCCGGGTTTACCGCGGTTGTATCGCATCGTTCCGGCGAAACCGAGGATTCGACCATCGCCGACATTGTTGTCGGGAAGAACACCGGGCAGATCAAGAGCGGCTCCGCCAGCCGCTCCGACCGTATCGCCAAGTACAACCAGCTCCTCCGTATCGAGGAAGACCTCGGCAATGCCGCGGTTTTCGCCGGGAAAGAGGCTTTTTATTCGATAAAGTAAAAATCATCACGAGATTCGCCGGTAGGCCTGCCGGTTTTTTCGAAGCCACAGTCAACTTCACAGTAAGGAAATCGTTACAATGGAATATACATTTCCAGATGATCCTTTACATTTCATCCAACGATGTGTGAAGCTTAGAAAGGTTTTATGGACCTATCATGTAAATGTACGCTTGAAAGACCGGTTCATTCCTCGACAGGCTATTGTTGAGTCTCATGAACATTATGAAATCATAGAAAAATATCCAGAAGATAAGTATCTTCCAAGTTATCTTGTATATTCTGAGTTTGGCGGCGATGTTTTTCATTTACTTTTCGCAGTAGACGTAAAAGGTGACAATGTACGGATCATTACCGCCTATCGTCCGAGCCATGACGAGTGGGAAGATGATCTTAAGATAAGGAGATACACCTTATGAAATGCCATGTATGTGGATCCGGATTGAAGCCATTGATCACAGATCTTCCATTCAAAGTAAGTGAGACAACCATCGTGATTCTGAAAGACTTGCCGGTATTGCAGTGCGATAACTGCGGTGAATACTTGCTTGATGATTCCGTGATGAGCCGCGTGGAAGAGATTCTCCAAAATGTTGATGCCGCCGCGGAGCTGGAGATTATCAGCTTTGCGGCTTAATACCAATTCTCATTCAATCGTTACAGGAAGCCCCCTTCCGGCGCTTTCATGAAAATTTATAATGCTCCCCTCGGGAGCATCTTAATCGCCGCAAGCGCTTATGACATCTTTATTCCGGTGGTGAGGACATGCTTGATATCAGGTTAATCAGGGAGAACCCCGACCTCATAAAGGAAGGGGCCAGGAAAAAGAAAATCAAGGTGGATATCGACCGCCTGCTTGAAGTCGATGACGAGCGCCGCAGTCTGCTCCAGGAATCGGAGAACCTCAAAGCGGAAAAGAACCGCGCCAGCCAGGAGATCGCGGCGCTGAAAGGGGCGGAGAAAGCTGCCGCCATTGCCCTCATGAAGAGTGTCTCGGAAAAGGTAAAGGAACTTGAAGAGAGGCTTGAGATGGTGATGGAGGAATTCAATGCCCTCATGCTGCAGGTTCCCAATCCCCCGGATGACGATGTTCCCGAGGGCGCAGACGACACGGAAAATGTGGAAATCCGCCGTCAGGGTGCAGTCCCTCTGTTCGATTTCGAGCCGCTCGACCATGTGGCGCTCGGGGAAAAGCTGGACATTTTAGACATCCCGAGGGGAGTTAAACTGGCAGGGGCGCGGTCGTATATTCTTAAAAACGAGGGTGTGCTTCTCGAATATGCAGTGCTCATGTTCGCCCTGGGACGGATGGTCAAGCTCGGTTTTACCCCCATGATCGTCCCGCACCTGGTGAAGGATATAGCCATGATCGGCACCGCCTATTTCCCCGGCGGCGAGGAACAGGCTTATGCCTGCGAGCGCGACAAGCTCTACCTCATCGGAACCTCGGAGGTGCCGGTGACCTCATACCATTATGATGAAATCCTGGAGGAGAAAGACCTGCCGCTCCACTACTGCGGCATTTCCCCCTGCTACCGCCGTGAGGCAGGCACCTACGGCAAGGATACGCGCGGCCTTTACCGCATACACCAGTTCCAGAAGATCGAGCAGGTGATAGTCTGCAAGGCCGACCCGGATGTTTCCGCCGGGGAGCACGAGTTTATCACGAAGAACTCGGAAGACCTGGTGAAGGCGCTCGGGCTTCCGTACCGGGTGGTCATCGTCTGCGCAGGCGACCTTGGGCAGCCGCAGAAGAAAAAATACGATATCGAGTGCTGGATGCCCTCGCGGGGCGGATACGGCGAAACCCATTCTTCGAGCAAGTTCTTCGATTTCCAGGCCCGTAGGCTCAAACTGCGCTACCGTGACGCCGGCGGGAATGTTCGGTTCTGCCACACTCTCAACAACACTTATGTGGCGACACCGCGCATCCTCATCTCCGTTCTGGAATGCAACCAGCGAAAGGATCATTCTGTGGTGGTGCCGGAGGTGTTGCGGCCATACATGGGCGGGATTGAGGTGATCGAGCCGAAAAAATGACGAAACGATTTTTCATCAACCTCCTCTAATGATAGATACTGAAACGAGTTCAGGATGACACGTGTCATACCGAACTTGTTGCCGCTTTGCGGGAACGATGAAACCGTTTCGGCATCTATTTTGAAAAAACGTAATAAAATATGTCGTTATGTATATCTTTACCATTCATGTCGAAGGCAGCTATGAAATTTACCAAAATGCAAGCTCTGGGCAACGATTTCATCATCATCGACCTGTTCAGGGAGATACTTCTGAACCCGCTGGAGATCGCTCCGAAAATGTGCGACCGTCACTTCGGGGTCGGCGCGGACGGTCTGATTCTGGTGGGGCCTGCTGAGGACGCTGATTTTTCCATGCGGATTATCAACAGCGACGGCAGCGAGGCGGAAATGTGCGGCAACGGAATTCGCTGTCTCGCCCGCTATGTGGTGGAATCCGGTCATACGAAAAAAACCGAATTCATCACCCGGAGTCTGCGCGGCCCGCACACCCAGACGGTAAGCCTGGATGAAGGCAGGTTCGTGGATGTGACTACCTCCATGGGCAGCCCGATTCTGCATCGGCGCCTCATACCCATGATCGGCGATGAAGCCGAAAAAGTGGTGAACGAGATGCTGCCGGTGGACGGTCACGAGTACCGGGTCACCCTGGTGAATGTGGGCAACCCTCACTGTGTGGTGTTTGTGGACGATGTGGACAAGGTGAACCTTGCCGTCCTCGGGCCGAAATTTGAGCATCACCCGCTTTTCCCCAACCGTATCAACACCGAATTCGTCCAGGTGCTCGACAGGAACAATCTCCGGATGCGGGTTTGGGAGCGCGGCTGCGGCGAGACGTTTGCCTGCGGAACCGGGGCAACCGCCTCGGTAGTCGCTGCGATTCTCAACCACATGACCTTCGATACGGTCATGATGCACCTGGCATACGGCGACCTTATAATAGAATGGAGGGATCATAAAGAACTGTACATGACCGGCGGCGCGCAGACGGTTTTTACCGGGGAATACCGTACTTGATGCATCCAAATGCTCTTTCAGAAGTTTAATATCGAAGAAATGTTGTTGCTGTTTGAGTTATCATGAATAAAAAAGTGCCGGTGAGCAGGTTTCGGCATATCCGGCGCCCCATAAACCCATGAGAAAGGTACAAAAATGGAAGACGACGTAAAAAAAGCCCTGGAAAAGGTACGGCCCGCGCTTCAGGCTGACGGCGGCGATGTTGAATTTGTCAGCATGGAAGACGGCGTGGTCAAGGTTCGGTTGAAAGGCGCATGCGGCGGATGCCCCATGGCCACCATGACCCTGAAGCATGGCATCGAAGTCGCCCTTAAAAATGAAGTACCCGGCGTCAAGAGTGTCGAATCGGTCAGGTGAAGTTTCATGACCGCTTCGAGAAAAAGAGAGAAGAAGTGCTTAACGAGAATTGGGAAGCTGAAATCGCCGCATTTGACGCCGAATGCCGCGCCCGTGATGATGAATTCAATAAGACCCATATGGTCGTGAAAGACCCCGCCAGCTCCGATCTGACAGCGGAAGAGCAGGAAGTGTTCAATTTAGTTCTCAAAGGCGAATCCTGCTCGGAAATCGCTGAAAAATACGAGGTGGAGGTGGAATTGATCACCGGCCTCTTGGAAATCATCCGCGCCAAATTATCACTCACGGACACCTGATACCTTTTTTAAATAAAAAGGGACTTGCCATTAAAAAGAAGCTGCTCCTTGTATTACCGAGAAATGAACGGGGATTCTGGGGAAAAGTTTTTAAAGGGAAAACCGGATTAGTACGGCTGAGCCTGCCTACTCTGGCTGCTCTCACACCACTGGATTGGGAGGTGGAAATTCATGACGCCCGTGCAGGCCCGGTTGATTACAGCCGTCCCTGCGATCTCGTGGGAATTACCGCATTCACCGCCGAAATCCCGAGCGCCTACTCCATCGCCGATGAATTCCGGAAAAGGGGAACGCCGGTGGTAATGGGCGGAGTGCATGTGTCAGCGCTTCCGGAAGAAGCGCTCACCCATGCCGATTCGGTGGTGATCGGCGAGGCCGAACTGGTTTGGGAAGGCCTGCTCCGCGATGCCGAATCGGGAAGCCTCCGCCGGATTTATAAAGGCGAAAAGCCCTGTGATATGCAGCAAATGAAAATTCCCCGCCGCGACCTGATCGACCGTGAAATGTATGTTTCCGGTTTTTATACGGTGCAGGCGACCCGTGGTTGTCCGCATGATTGCGAATACTGCGCGGTCACCGGTGTCTTCGGACGCCAGTTCCGTACCCGACCAGTCGGGGAAGTTATCGATGAGATACGGTTGTTCGATACCCGTGATTTCATGTTTGTAGATGACAACATCTGCGGCAATCCCGCATACGCCAAAGAGCTTTTTCGCACGCTTATCCCCTTGAGAAAAACCTGGGGCGGCCAGACATCAATCACGTTTGCCCGCGACACCGAGCTGCTCGATCTCTATGCAAAAAGCGGGGGAAAGTATGCTTTCATCGGATTCGAAACGATTTCTCAGGAGAGCCTTGCAGCGATCAACAAGCACTGGAACAACGCCGATGCCTATGGAGATGCGATAAAAAGAATCCATGAAGCGGGGATAAATATTCTCGGCAGCTTCATTTTCGGATTGGACACAGATGACGCCACGGTGTTTCGCCGCACACTAGATTTCATCATGGAACACCGGATCGATGCTGTTGTATTCTGTATCCTGACTCCGTTCCCGGGAACCCGGCTCTATCAAAAGCTTGAAAGCGAAGGGCGCATCATCGACCGCGACTGGGCAAAGTACCATACCTGCGAGGTGGTTTTCCAGCCAAAAAACATGACCCCGGCCACACTGGAAAAGGAATTTTACCGCACCTTCCGTGAAGCTTATTCCCTCGGAAACATTGTGAAGAGGGTGTTTCGCAGTCACCGCGGCCTCCCCTACCGTATCGCAATGAACTACAACTATCGCCATAAGGCGATGCGGCTGCCGAAAGGGTAAAAAGAAAAGGCGCAAAGGGACAAAGGCACAGAGTTTGAAAGAGAAAATAAAAACAGATTAAGCCCGATCTATTCATAAACTCAAAGGGTAAAATCCCCCCGCCGTTTCACGGCGACCCCCTTGTTAAGGGGGTTAAAAAAGAAGAAAAAAAGACAGTTTCGTAAATAATTCTCCCCTTAATAAGGGG
>JAUYCD010000245.1 GCA_030692375.1 Candidatus Latescibacter sp.
ACTGTTCCGGGATTAGTTTTCGGGGAAGATGCCATTTCTTTGGAAAAATACTCTTCATAGAGAAGACGCTCCCGCTCACGGTCGGCGGCGGTCACTTTCCAGTAAACGAGCAAGGCCAGCCCGGCGCCCAGAAAAAGGAGGCCGAAACGCATCAGGATGGTATTGGAATTAATAAAGGTGGAAATTGATTGCCGCAATACCCAGGGCGGTTAAAAGCAGCCCTCTCAGCAGGTTTTTTTCCCCGGGATAGCTTGGTGTTGATACGATGGGATTTATTCCCTTGCGAATCATCTCGATCCGCTGCTCATGTCGTAACCTGGCCAGCGCAATAATGACAATTGCCGGGGCTCCGAATGTAAAGATGATGGCGATAATAGAGACAAGATTATTCATGTTACTCCTCCTTGTAAGTTGATTGATTTTCCTGTTCTGGTAGATATGACGAGACCTGTAAGAAAAAACTTTCAGAGAATTGAAATTTTTTTCAAAATGGTGCAGTCTAATTAAAGAGAAGACACAGGCCAGGGAATCAGGCGGAAATTGAACGAAAATGATATACCTCAATCTAAAATAATTGTATATTCTTATTATCAATATTATCGCTACTCATTTCCGGGCCGGGAAGCAAGTCGATGGCGGAAGATCTGCGGCAGCTTTTGGCAGAATATCAGGACAGGGTCTATAACCAGGCTTACCGTATGCTTGGCAGCCACGAGGATGCAGAAGAAGCCACCCAGGATGTGTTTCTCCGTCTCCACCATGCACGTGATGAATTCAGGGGAGAGAGCAAGCTTTCCACCTGGATTTACCGCCATGAACTGCAGAGAATTTGAAGATAAGATTCCGGAATATCTGGAAGGTATTCTGGATAAAGGCATGGAGAAGCTCATGGCCGAGCATCGGCTTTCCTGCCCTGGATGCGCCCGTGCAGTGAAGATACATGAGTTTGTCCTTGCCACGTTGAACAACACCGAGCCTGTCAAGGCTCCCGCCGGTTTGGCGGAAAAAATCCTGACTGCCGCGGAAGCGGAAAAAGCCCCGGCGCATGTCAAGCTGTTCCCTGAATACCGGGAATATTTCTTCGGGGCGGCCGCTCTTGTGATTGCGGCATTCGGACTGATCAACCTGATCGGATTCATTCTCGGAATCCCCGGGGTGAAAACCGCTGCCGAACGGTTTTCCACCGGATGGGAAAATATCCCGGATTTGTCAACCACCGTGCAGGGATGGATGTCGGGAATACAGGCCGCATTCTGGCAGATTGCATCTTACCCTGGTTTTTATACCTTATACACGCCCGTTCAGATACCGTATCTTTCTCTTGAAGTGCCGGTTTTTTATCTGGGCGCCTATGCGGCGATTCTTATAATGCCTACTTTGGGCGCCTGGATATACTTACGTAATTACCTGGCCGAAGGCATGGTTTCACGGTGAAAAGAAAGAATACAGAAGACAGAAGACAGAAGTCAGAATAAAACTTTTACTTTGGGTTTTGGATTTTACTTTGTCACTTTGTCACTCTCCGTCAGTTTCCAGCCTGATAAAGCAATCAGGAATGCCAGAAAAACTTACTCCCGGAGAAATCCGCGCTTTTCAACACACCATTTACTCTCACTACCAAGCCAATCCCCGTACATTTCCCTGGCGTGAGACACAGAACCCTTACCGTATCCTGGTCTCCTCGAAAAGGAGGGTTTTTTGGGAATGAAGGGGTATCTGTATTTTTTAACTGTTTGCCGTGTAATTGGTTAAAAAATAAAGATGCAGCAATTATCGAAATTTTACCTTGTAATTTCATCAAGGAATGACTATAATTATGGTTTATACATGACGGCACAAACAATTGCTCATGAAATTAGATCCTGAAACGAGTTCAGGATGACGTGAGACCAATGTCATGCCGAACTTGTTTCGGCATCTATACCATAAAGAAGCGCATTTTAATTTGTCGTTATGTTTATGTCGCTATCGTTTGGGGCAGCAAAAGATAGCGAAAATAACCGAATAGAACATGGTGGAGAGCTGTCCGGGACATTCAACGACTTATTCAATAGGAGGATCAAAACGCATGGATTCGATCAAGGCGCAGGTAACCTCGCGCGACCCAAACCAAAAAGAGTTTCTCCAGGCAGTCGATGAGGTAATCACGGATATCAAGGATTTCTACAAGCGCAATCCCCGTTATGCCAAGGCCAAAATCATGGAGCGGATGGTCGAGCCAGAGCGGATGATCATTTTCCGGGTTCCCTGGACAGCCGACAATGGCGAGGTGATGGTCAACCGCGGTTTTCGGGTCCAGTTCAACAGCTCGATCGGACCAATCAAGGGAGGACTCCGTTTCCATCCCTCGGTCAACCTGAGCATCATTAAATTTCTTGGTTTCGAGCAGACATTTAAAAACGCACTTACCACCCTGCCCATGGGCGGCGGCAAGGGCGGCTCAGATTTTGATCCCAAAGGCAAGAGCGACTCCGAAGTCATGCGTTTCTGCCAGAGTTTCATGACTGAATTGTACAAATACATCGGACAAGACATTGATGTTCCCGCCGGAGACATTGGAGTCGGCGGACGGGAAATCGGCTTTCTTTTCGGACAATGGAAGCGGCTCACCAATGAATTTTCCGGAGTCCTGACCGGCAAGGGTTTGAACTGGGGCGGCTCGCTCATTCGCCCGGAGGCCACCGGATACGGCGCCACATATTTCGCGCTCGAAATGATGAAAACCCGCGGTCTGACCCTGGAAAGCAAAACCTGTCTGGTCTCCGGCTCCGGCAATGTAGCTCAGTATACGGTGCAGAAAATCAACCAGCTGGGCGGAAAGGCGGTCACCCTGTCCGACTCCGGCGGTTTCATTTATGATCCCAAAGGCATATCCGCTGAGAAGCTGAATTTCGTCATGGAGCTGAAGAATGTAAACCGCAGCCGTATCAAGGAATATGTCGATAAATACCCTGAAGCAGCATTCACTCCGGCCGATCCCGGCGCCGACCACAATCCGCTCTGGGATGTCAAAGCCGACTGCGCTTTCCCCAGCGCCACTCAGAACGAGATTAACGGCAAAGATGCTATGAACATGGTCAAAAACAAGGTCATGCTGGTCAGCGAAGGCGCCAATATGCCCACTGACCCTGATGCCGTGAAAATCTTCCGCGAACATAAAATCCTTCATGCTCCCGGCAAAGCCTCCAATGCCGGCGGTGTCGCGGTTTCCGGACTCGAGATGTCCCAGAACAGCATGCGTCTTTCCTGGTCCCGTGAAGAAGTGGACCGTCGGCTCCAGGGAATCATGCAGGCCATTCACGAGCAGTGTGTGACCTATGGCATGGATGGAAATTACTGCAATTACTTCAAAGGCGCAAACATTGCCGGTTTCAAGAAGGTTGCGGATACCATGCTCGAACAAGGTCTGGTGTAACCCTTATCTTTTTCAGAAAAACTTACAGGGGTATGAATTGCCAGAAAGCATGAATCCTTGAAACAAAGACCCAAAATAAAAGAATCAGCGCCGCCATCCGGATCGGCGTTAAAAATAAGCCATGGAACGGCTGCCATCGTTTCTTTCGTTCTTATCGCCGCAGTATATATTATTACACTCCTCTCCCTCTATCCCAACCTTCCGATCATCGAGAGGCTGGCTGAGGACATTCCAGGATTCGATCAAAGCTATCCGCCGTTCCGGGTGGATGAGAACATCTACTATTCCATCTCCCAAAATATCCTGAGCGGCACACTTTACAAGGGAGAGCATTCGCCGGAGAGGGGGTTCACCCTGGGGTTCCCGCTTGTGGCGGCTCCGTTCATCGCGGTTCTCGGGAAAATGGGCGGGTATGCGGCAAACCTGATGATTGTGCTTCTTTCACTCGGGGTGTTTTACCTGATTCTTTACCGGTATGGGTTCCGCAGAAAAGCGCTGGTCATGACTGCGATCATGGCTTTTGCTTCCCTCAACTGGTTTTATGCGGTATCGAATTATACCGAGCCGCTCTCTCAGCTCCTGGTGCTTGTCTCCTTCGCTCTGCTTCTCCGGGACAGAAGCTCCCCCGGAGGGCGAACCATGATCATTCTGTCCGGAGTATTCACCGCCCTCAACCTGTTCGTACGCCCGAACTACCTTCTCCTGGCCGTACCGTTTTTCTTTTACCTGGGTATCGAGAAGAAAGAAAAAGTCTCGTTTGACAAATCTGCGCTCCTGTATGCCGGGGGAGTTATAGCGGTGATTGTGGTGTGGGCCATAAGGAACACCCTGGTATTCGGTTCTCCGTTCACCTTTGAATATACCCGGCTGGTGAGTTCTTTCACTCCAGGCATGACATCTTCCCAGTACATGCAGGGGAATATTTTTCTCGGGATTCACCGCCTCCTCTTCGACGAGTATCACGGCCTTTTGACTATCACTCCCATCTTCCTGCTTTTCCCCGCAGGTCTCCGGGCCATGTGGCATAAAGGGATGCAGAAGGAATCGCTCCTGCTCCTTGCCGGAGCGGTTATAATGGTTCTTTTTGTGGCGGCAGGACCCTACCCTTTTACCGAATTCGGCCTGGGCTCGCGTCACCTCGTTCCGCTCATGCCCCTCCTGCTCCTGCCCGCCGCATTTTTCCTTGACGGAAAACTGTTTACCCGCTCGGTGGTTTTTCTCCTGGCGCTCTATTCATTTTACCAGGCTGGAATCGGGTGGTTTACCGGGGGCGAGCCGGGTATGGGATTTTTTCTCGGCATTTTGAACGAGTCCCAGTCACGGGCGATTATCCTGGCGCGGAAGGAACTGCTCCCTCACCGGAATTTCCGTTCCCAGGAAGAGCTGGTGAAATTCTACACCCGCGCTTTGAAGAAAGCCGACCTCATGGAGCTTCTCCAGACCCTTGATCCGCTGGTCATAGAAAAAATCCGGGGAAACGAAAGAACTTTCATGCTCTTTTTGAGAAACCAGCCGGATCCGGTATCATGCATCCTGGCAGCGGACCCCGAACGGGGAATCATCATCAAGAGTTTCAGTATATCCGGAGGGGTGAGCGAAGGAAGTCCGGCCCCGCCTGACAGCAGCGCCGGAATAAAATAGATATTATTCCGCCTTTTCATCTACGATAACAAGGTTTCTTCCGGAGGATTTCCCCTGGTATAGAAAGCGATCGGCCCTTTCGGTCAGCGATTCAATCGTGTCATCTGTTCTGGCCTGGGTGCCTCCCAGGGTCATGGTGACGTTGACCGAGGTACTTTTTATAATGACGGTGCAATTTTCCACGAGCTTACGCAGTTTATCGGCCAGAATACCCAGATTTCCTCCCTCGAAATGAGAGGCAATAAAAATAAATTCATCTCCTCCCCACCTTCCGGCCATATCCGATGCCCGCATATTGCCCTCCAGGGTTCGGGATATCATCTGCAAAACACTATCTCCTGCTGCATGACCCCAGGTATCGTTCACATTTTTGAAAAAGTCTATATCCCCTATAATCAATCCGAAGGGAATGTCATGCCGGCGCAGCTCTTCAAAACTAGCCCGTAGTTTCATATTGACATAACGCCGATTGGCAAGCTCGGTGAGCGGATCTAAAAGCGCAGATTTTTTAAGGTCTTCAATAAGCTGCTTATCGATGGTTCTGACCGCAATCTCTCTAAAAACTTCCACAACTCCGATACATTTGCCATCTTCGTCCATTAAAGATGAAACCCCTATGGTCACCGGCACCCGATGTCCATCCTTGTGATTTAGATACACCTCGGCGGTAAACATGCTGTTGTCGGTCATGGTCTCGGAAAGGGGACATTCCCCCTTACATAAATCTGTTCCGCGGTCGTCCACATGAACCAGGATTTTGTCCGGACAGGATAGGCCGAGCATTTCCGCAGCGGAATATCCGCTTATTCTTTCCGCCCCTTTATTCCAGTATGTGACTTTCTTCTCAACATCTACAAAATACACCCCGTCAAATATACGGTTCAAGAGTTTCTGATAAAACTTATCCCTGTCTGGCATGACGGTCTCCACCTTCACTTGCGCCCCACTCCCACAAACAGGCGAGGGGGCAAGGCATCATTTTCAGATTTCAGATTTCGCATTTTACCCTATATCCACAATATCCAGCCGGCCTTTATAGAGAAACCGCTTGGTTTTGCGTGTGGAGGTTTTGATGAACTCGTCACGCTCGATGCCGATGCGGGTGACCCGTTGATAATGCGCCAGTTTCTCCATGCTGTTCCGCACTTCGTTCTCCAGAAACGAGCGGAATTTCTCGATAAGCTCGTCCTTGTCTTCCTCGGTAAGCCGGGCAATATCCATTTCGTGGCTCAATGTGATAGTATTGTTCCTGCTATATTCGATCAAGTATTCATAATCCGGGTTGATGAGTACGCCCACATCTTCTCCCACGAGCCCCTGAGTGCGATAGCCAAGGACAATGGATTCGGCGATGAACTTACTTTTGTTTATCTCAGCCTCCACTCCGTCCGGATAAACGTTCTTGCCTCCACGATTCACAATCACATCTTTGGCCCGGCCGGTGATGAAGATATAGCCGTCCTTATCGATTTTTCCCAGGTCGCCGGAATAAAACCACCCATCCCTGAGTACTTGTTCGGTCTGCTCAATGTTATTATAGTAACCCCCCATCACATTGTCGCCCTTAATAACGATCTCGCCGATACCGTCCGGGCCGGGATTGTCGATTTTCACCTCTACACCCTGGATCGGAATGCCGATCGAGCCGATTCTGATATTACCGATGGGATTAGCAGAAACTACCGGCGAGGTTTCAGTCAGCCCATACCCTTCGAGAAATTCGATGCCCAGCTCGACAAATCCCTCGATAACTGACGGGTTCATCGGCGCAGCCCCGGAAACCATGATCCGGAGTCTGCCGCCAAGCTTTTTTTTCAGACCCATGCTGATCAGCTTCCGGCCGCCGTAATTGTAAAGAAAGCTCTTCACTTTCGAAGTTTCGATCTGGCGCATGATCCCTTTATAAATCTTGGAAAAAAGCAGCGGTACACCTACAAAGATTGTCGGCTTGGATTCCATGATAAGACGGCTCCGGTCGCGGCTCATGATATCCACAAAGCTGAAAATGGCGCCGACAGCCAGGGGAAGCACCATGCAGATAGTGAAGGGGAAGGTATGGTGCAGTGGAAGCAGGAGAATAAAGCTGTCGTTCGAATCGAGATGGATGAATTGCCTTACGGAGTCGACATTGCTCATGATATTCTTATGGGTAAGCATCACCCCTTTTGCGGCTCCGGTGGTCCCGGAGGTGTAAATAATCGAGGCCAGATCGTTTATAGATTTTTCGGGGAAAACGAACTCTCCCCTGCTCAGCCGGGCTATCCCCCTTTCACGCAGATCGTCATAGGAAAAAAAGTTTTTGTGACCGTTCTTTTTTCGGCCGTGTATGGCCAGGGCGCGTCCCTCCCCCTCTCCTTTATGGTCATGCCGGACAGTAATATTGCGGTCCAGGATAATGATGTTTTTTACATGAGGAGTTGCACTCATAAGGCGGCCGATATCCTCATAGCAGCGCATGGAACAGATGATGGTCTCAGCCTCGGAATGGTTCAGGATATGTTCGGTTTCGATTTCTCCGAGTACTGCATCGATGGGAACGGTGACTGCGCCGGCTGACAGGGCGGCAAGGTACCCGACCACCCATTCGGGACGGTTCTCGCTCATGATGGCCACTTTTGATTGCCTGTCCAATCCAAGGTCGGCAAGGCCATAGGCGATGATATTGACGGCGCTGTTCATTTCGTAATAGGTGATTTGCTCCCACCGGTCATCCTGGAAATAACGCATGGCAACGGAATCCGGGAAATTACGAGCGCTTTCACGAAAACTCCCATCGATGGTTAACATGACAGTGTGCATCCCCCTTTTTCTGGGAAAAAAGTTTTTTTCTGGAAGTGATACATTCCCCTTTATTTGCCGGCGCCGGCCTTCGGCAATTCAAAACGGCTTATGATGTGAAACTCCACTCTTCTGTTCGCCCTGCGACCTTCTGCGGCAGCATTTGAAGTGATCGGTTTGTCTGATCCGAAGCCAACCACCCTGAAACGGTCACGTTTCAGAGCCGGATACTTTTTCAAAAGATAATCCAGCGCATCCCTGGCTCTTTCTCGTGAAAGCCGAAGATTTCTCTCCATATCACCGGAATTATCGGTATGTCCCTCAATTTGAATCTGCAGCGCAGGATATTTCTGGAGAAGCTGCCCGATTTCATCGAGAACAGGATAAGACTCCGGCGTCAATCCTGTCGACGGACCGAAATGAATGGTGTTGAGCCGCAGGATACCGTCGCTCACCGGACTGTTCTCCTGTTTTATCAAACCCCGCCCGCGCTTGTCTACCAGGACCCCCTTGGGGGTATTCGGTTCCTCGTCAATTCCATCCGGAACATGATCGCCGTCGCTGTCGATGGAAGCGCCCAGGGCATTCACTTTGGCGCCCCGGGGAGTGTCGGGCTCCGTATCGATGCCGTTGGGTACTCCATCGCCATCATCGTCCAGAGCCACTCCATCCTTGTCAGCCACCGCTCCTTTCGGAGTATTCAATTCCTTGTCACGGTCGTTGGGAACGCCGTCGTGGTCATCATCGAGATTCACACCGAATTTGTCCACCGGGGCGCCACGCGGGGTCTGGGGTTCTCTGTCCAGACCGTCGTATACGCCATCCTCGTCGGAATCGATTCCCACGCCGTCCGCATCAACAAGGGCGCCGCGGGGAGTATCCGGCTGCTGGTCCCTGCCGTCAGGAACTCCATCGCCATCCGTATCAAGCGACACTCCACGCTTATCCACCTTGAATCCTTTCGGGGTGTTCGGCTCGGCGTCCAGATAGTTATATACACCATCTCCATCTGAATCTATCATGGACTTTATATCGGTATTCAGCGTTATCCCGAATGTGATCTGATATTTTTCCTTTGGTTTCACCTGGTCCGCGATATTTATATTGGCCCCGAGATTCAGTGTCAGCGAACGATGTAATCGCATCACCACAGACGGCGACACTACAAAAAAGTCCTTGGTGAAATCCGCTCTATGGTCATTCTGATAGGCAGGATTACTGGCGAGGGCGCTTGCTCCGGTGAAAAAACCCGCCATATTCAGTGCAGACTGCGGTCCTGCCCCGAGAAAAGTACGGTTATTCACTTCGAGATTCATCACCAGCCTGTTTTTCATCTCCATCTGCAACCCGGCGGCGCCGACCACCTGGTCATCGTACATCTTGGAATCAGACTTCACATACCCCTGTTCCAGGTTCAGGCTCAGGGAATGTCCGAGATCGAACGTTTCAAAGATAGAGCTTTCAATGGTGGTGCCCTTACGGGTCCAGCGAAAATTCATACCATCCAGCTCTTCCTGGGAGGTATCCATGAATGCTCCAAATTTACCGGCAATCTGCACCGGAGAACTCATGGAAAACGGAAGCCGTATCTTCACCCCAAGGTATGAGGCGCCCACTCCCTGCTGCGGAGAACCGTATCCGGCGGCGACATCCCGGCTGTTTTTTAAAGACCGCGCATCCCGGAACACGAAAAGCGCGCTGTTCATGTCGATTTCATCGGTCAGTCCGAATGAGAGAGGGATGGCTAAAATCGCAGGCCGGTCCAGTTTTTTTTCGTACACTCCGGGCGAGGAAAGAACCCACGATTCCTTTTCCACGGTGATGCCTCTGATCCCCCAGACGACTGTTCCTTTCCCGAAAGTTCTGGCCGACTGCATGTACTGAAGACCCAGGCCGCCTTCAAAAGTAGTAGAAAGCAGGCGGTTCTGGGCCTCGCTTTCCCTAGTTACAAAACACATAAATACCAGGGCGAAACATACTATTGAACGTAATTGACTCATGCGCACCTTTCACAATTTTTGCTCTAATGAAATAATATGATAACTTCCGGTGCAGCGCGGTAGTTTTTTTTCACATCCGCCGGGATATGGAAATTGCAATCCCCACGATAATGACAATCAACCCGGCCACATGGGCGGCCGTTATGGATTCTTCTATTTTTTTCTTTATTGACTTTACGGTCTTTGCGAGAGATATTTTTTCATCCTTTATTCTTCACTTTTCATCTTTTAAAGCGAGGCGCCTATGATTTTCAAGCAAATCCCCTCGGGAGGAGACCGTAATTTTTCATACCTCATAGCCGATGAGTCAACCCATGAGGCCGCATGTGTCGATCCGGGATCGGCCCCTTTCAAAGAATTGAAAATGATCGAGGACGAAAAACTGAAGCTCCTCACTATCATCAATACTCACGACCATTTCGATCATACTGAAGGAAATATATTTCTGGCCAGCAAAACGGGGGCAAAAGTGGCAATGCACGAATCTGCCCACTCTCCCCACGACATTTCCCTGAAAGACGGCTATGTGCTGAAAGTTGGTTCTTTGGAACTGCGAATCATCCATACGCCGGGACACACGCCTGATTCGATCTGCATTCTGGCCGGAAACGATCTGTTGACCGGAGATACGCTGTTTGTGGGAAAAGTAGGGGGAACAGGATACGGACAGGACGCGCAGGATGAGTACGACAGCCTGCATCGG
>JAUYCD010000246.1 GCA_030692375.1 Candidatus Latescibacter sp.
TCTTTCTCATGAGGCTGCCTCCCTTTCTCCTTGTGGCGCTCTGCGACCACGTCGGTTATGGTTTATCCGAAAACCTTTCTGGGAAGGTAGCCTCTTTTTTTATCCCTGTCAATCCCCATCGGGTATACCATAGTATCTTAATAAGGGGGGATGCCGAAGGCAGGGGGGATCTTTAAAGACACAGGAGCACTCAATTTCTCTTATTTACTGTATGTTGCTGATTTAACGACATAACCGAAAATTGTTACCTGATAAAATCGTTAAACACTATTATAGCCAAAGGTTTTCCTTTTTAAAAGGAAAATATCCATATTATGTTAAATAACAGTCTTAATTTTGCTTTTCAATCCGTAAAATCTGCAACTTTATGGTTGTGAAAACTGTTAAATCCTATTATTATTGTAGAATTCATAATAAAATAAACCATTTTCAACGAATGAGGTGATGCATGGAAGATAAGACCGATACGTTAAAATATCTGATTTCGGAATCTGACCGGTTTGTAATCACCTGCGAGCATATTCCCGGCCGGGTGTCGCATGACAAGAAGCTCGATGAGATTCTTGCCTTTGCGGAAAAATGCCGGGATACTGGATTGGTTCATGCTCTGAGCCTAACCGACAACCCCGGCGGTACCCCGGCAATCTCACCGGACATGCTCGCCCTTGAAATAGAAAAAATCGGCATCCCCGCTCTGGTGCATTTTCCTGCCAAAGACATGAACCGTAACATGGTGGAATCGCGGGCGCTTGCGCTTGACCGCATGGGGCTTCGGAATGTTCTCGTCATGAGCGGCGATTTTCAGACCGCCGGACAACTGGGTCTGGCCATGCCCGTTTTCGATCTCGATCCCATCCATATTCTCACCATGTTTACCCTCATGAACCGTGGGAAACGGGTGAATTTCACCGACCGCTCTCTCGAAGACGGGCCTCGCACCGATTTTTTCCATGGCGCGGTAGTCTCCCCTTACAAGAATACCGAGGTCGGCTTGATGTTCCAGCTTTACAAGATGGAAATGAAAGCCCGCGCCGGGGCGCAGTTTTTCATCACCCAGCTCGGTTTCGACGCCCGCAAGCTGAAAGATTTTATGCAGTATATTCGTGAAAACAGGATCGAAGTCCCCGTTCTGGGGAGCGTGTTCATTCTCCGGAAGGGCGCCGCTGCTGCAATGAGCCGCGGGGATGTTGCCGGAGCTATGGTAACAGACGAACTCCTTCAGGCAGTGAGCCGTGAGGCGGAAGAAGCGGACAAGGGGAAAGCCGGCTCGCTCGAACGCGCCGCCATGCAGGTCGCAGTCCTCATGGGGCTGGGATTCAGAGGAGCGCATATTGAGGCCATGGTGCTGAAATTCGATATGGTGGAAACCATCCTCGGCCGCGCCGCCGAGCTGAAACCGAATTGGGAGGAATGCATCGAAAAGCTGAATTTCGCTCCAACCGGCGCATACTATCTCGGCCAGACAGGCGCGACCGCGCATTCACCCGCAACCAGTAAGCTCCGGGGCCGATGGGGAACCTACCTGCTCATGAGGCTCCTTCACAAACTTTTTTTCGTGAAAGATGGCGCCTTGAGCGGAATCATGCGTTTCACCTCACGGATTCTCGATTCGGTCAAACCGCTGGGTGCGGTATCCCACTTTTTCGAGCATGCCGCCAAACAGGTCCTCTTCGACTGCAGGGACTGCGGGGACTGCGCCCTCCCGGAGCTTCAGTTCCTCTGTCCGCAGTCGCAGTGCCCGAAGCAGGAGCGCAACGGGCCCTGCGGCGGTTCGCGGCTCGACGCCTGCGAGGTTTACCCCGACCGTCCCTGTGTGTGGAACCGTGTATATATCCGGGCCAAACAGTACGGCGAGCTGGAGCAGATTCGAACAACAGTGATCGGACCTCGCGATTGGAAACTGCGGGAAACCTCCGGCTGGGTCAATTTTCACCTGAACCGCGACCATACCTCGTATGATTTCACATCGTTCTTCGAGGAAAAAGACGCCGAGAAAAAAAGGTAACATAAAGACAGGCAATGGGTAGTGCCAAGAAATATTCCTATGCCTGCGAATGCCCGTGTTTAAAGAATTCTAAAATTTAAACTGTTAAAAATCAGCTTGACAATAGAATAGTATAGATACTTATTAACCCGATAGATACATCGTAATTCAATGATATGACGATTAGAAGGAAATAATATCTATTACGGAGGTCTGCCATGAAGATATTCATTCCCCTGCTATCCCTTTTCGTCGTACTTCATTGTGTGCCGGCAGTCTCCGCCCAGACAGGAGCCGATTACTATCCACTCCGGAAAGGCGATTCATGGCTTTACAAAACGACCCCCATTGGAAAAAGCGGCATTTCATCCCGCACGGACAAGGTGGTTGTTTGGGGTAAGCTGTTCGTCGGGGATAAAGAAGCCATCGTGAAGGAAAACGAAGATCAGAATGGAAGCCGATCATATCAGTGGCTTCAAAAAGATTCTGAAGGGAATATCGTCCTGGCCTCCATCAGCACAGAACCCAGCCGGGAGCGGAGGCTTGTCGATTTCGAACCGCCAATGATCATCATCTCCCATGATGCCCAGAATGTCGGGGCCTCATGGGAAATACGGCAAAAGACAAACCTTGGTGAATTGTTATCGGGCACATTCCTGGTCGAGAGCAATAAGGAGAAAGTAATCGTGCCTGCCGGAACTTTCCGAGACTGCCTGAAAGTCAGGCAAATCAGCTATGACGAAAACGGAAAAAATGGGACAAGATACATTTTTTTCGCAAAGGGAATCGGAATAGTGCTCACCGAGCAGACTGAACCGGAAAACAAGAGGTACCGTGATGAGCTTGTTGAATATACTGTGAAGTAAAACTATAGTGTGCTGGAGGTTTGGAGGCGCTTTTTTTTCATATTGCTCCGGTAATGAACTAAGCGTCGAGGTATCCAAAGATAATCCCCCTGTCACCTTCGGTGACATCCCCCTTACTAAGGGGGAAAATAAGAAAAACTATTCTACCGCGATGGTATCGGTTGCCCCCCTTTATAAAGGACAGGGGGGATCCTACCCCAACGCAAGCATCTGGGAATTCTGAGATTAAGTATCTGTAAAGAGTAAATGAGCTTACACTTTTCTCCGCTGAAATCGCAATATCGATAAATACTTTCCACAACATCGCCGCAATTAAACTGATGAACATGAGTTGTATGAGTTATCCTCTGATTTCATCACTTGTTCATTCTCGTAAGCCATCAATGAAAAAATCGGGGAACAATAACATTTCTTGAAACGTATTTACACTAAAGCTTAATTCTTCTGTAGTGAAGCCGCCCGGAATGTGGTATATTTTTACACGATTTACTCCGGGTTTTTTACTTTTTTATCGAGGGAACAATGAGGATCGAGCGGTTAAAGATTTTCTTTCTTGCGGTTTTATTCTGGCTTGCCGGTGCACCAGCGGGATACGGGTTCGAATTGGATCCCGGCTTTATCAAGTGCGGCACTCCGCAGGCGCTAAAACATTTGATCGGCGGAACCGGAAAAATCGCCTCCTACCGAATGGATACTCTCTCCAATTCGGTTCTTTCCGGGGAGAAGCATTTCCTGGTACACTTCGACAGCACCGGTTATAACGCTCCTGACATGGCCGATCTCGATCACAACGGCCTGCCGGATTACATCGACTCGACGCTGGTTTTCCTTGAATACGCCTGGGACCTTCAGGTGAATACACTCGGATACAAGCCCCCTCTTCCCGACAACGGCGTTGGAGGCGGAAATGAAGTGGATGTGTATGTCAGTAATATTGGAGCAACCGGCAATTACGGTTCAACCTATCCGGACCTGTGGACCTCAGGACCGTCCTCGGCTTACTTTGTCATCGACAACAGTTACCTCAAAAAACAGTATCCTTCCCAGGGGATGGCGGGGCTGAAGGTCACCACCATGCACGAATTCTTCCATGTGATCCAGTTCGGATACATGGTGAGCCGCAGTCCTGAGTGGTGGATAACTTTAGGGTCATGGTGGATGGAGCAGTCCGCCACCTGGATGGAAAACAGGGGCTGGGACGATGTGAATGATTATCTCTGGTATCTGGGGAATTTTTTCAATTATAAAATGCTCCCTCTCGATACAGTTGACGCCAGTTACGGTAATTTCATGTACGGCGCGGTTGTCTGGCCCATGTACCTTGCCAAAAGGTTCGGCGACGATCATATCCGCCGTATCTGGGAGACGATGGGAACCTCCCCCGATCCCGGACTTGCCGCAATGAACCCGCTTATCCCCATCGGGCTTCCCGCCGCCTTCAACGAATTCGCGGTCTGGAACTACTTTGTCAAGGACAAGGCCAATACCCGTGACTTTTACCCGGACAGCAATCTTTTCAAACAGAACATGGGAATCGACCTCCGAGAGAATTTTTATCCCAGCCATGATTCTCTTTTCATCGCCAATATGACCAGCCGGTATGCCGAACTCCTGTTCGTCGGAAGCTGGAAAGAAAATGACGCATTGAACATCACTCTCATACCCCGGGCGGGAATCTCATTGGAGAATACCCTGGTTTTTTATACGACCCCCTACGACTATCAGATCCGTAAATTGTCTCAGGCGACAAGCACCCTGCGGCTCACCCGGACATGGGACCGGGCCGTTCTGGTCACCTCCTGCCCCGATACGCAGGCGAAAAGCGGTTATTTCGTTATCGATACGGATATCAGCACCGCAGTTGATTCCGCCCCTCTTTATGCATTCTCAGTCAAAGGAGCTGTCCCGAACCCGTTCAATCCCCTGACCTCCATACAGTTTACCATGCCGGGCGCCGGTCATGCGGATATCAAAGCTTACGATGTCCTCGGCCGCAAGGCGGCGGAATTGTTCAGCGGGGAACTGACCGCCGGAGAAAAGAGCATACTCTGGAAACCGTCCGGCCTTGCGGGAGGAGTGTATTTCATCAGCATTGTCACTCCGTACGGCTCGAAAACCACCAAGGCTCTCTTGTTGAAATAGGATATTTCATGCCAAAAATTCTGCCCTCCATTCTTATTTTCCTTCTTCCATATACCCCGGCGCTGGCAATGACGGGGAAGACCATGAACAAGTCGGAACTTTTCCATCAGCATTCGGAAAACAGAGGTTTTGTAAAAAGCGGCACCCCGCAGCTTTACCAGCTTTTGTTCGGCACCGGCGCCGAATCGGCGGCGTTCCGCGCCGCATACACCGAATTAAGCCGTCCCGCAATGGATGCTTTTGCCGATTCGAACAATAAGCATTTCCGGGCGCATTACGATACCACCGGTTTCAACGCACCGAACATGACCGACCGTGACCTGAACGGGGTACCGGATTATGTGGATTCCACGCTGGTTTATCTGGAATATGCCTGGTCCCTGGTCATCAAACTTGGCTACGGCGCACCGAGAACCGACACTATGCAGGGGGGATCGAATGCGGTTGATGTGTATCTGGAAGACCTCGCCCCGCAGAAATACTATGGAGTGACCTATCCCGATGAGAGCTTTACTACCATGGGCTCATCCTTTCTCGTTCTTGATAACAATTACACCGATGCGGTTTTCCCGACCAAGGGTTATGCGGCATTGCGGGTCACCAGCGCCCATGAATTCTTCCATGTCATCCACTATTCGTATTATGGCGGCGGCGATGCGATCTGGTGGATGGAGGAATCGGCTGTCTGGATGGAGGATTATGCCTGGGACGATGTCAATGACTACCTGAACTATATAGACTCTTACCTGTTAAACCGTGACATATCTCTCGACACCAACGATCAATCTATGTACGGGGCTTCGCTTTTTGCCTTCTTTATGGCCAAAAAATACGGCAACGACATCATCCGTCAGGTCTGGAACACATTCCGGGACCGTCAGTCAGGAAAGATCGATCTCCTGAATATGGTTCTCCCGGAGGGGCTGCCCGCTGCTCTCGACGATCTGGGAGTCTGGCTCTATTTTACCGGGAAACGCGCCAATCCGGTGGATTTTCTGAAAGACTCCGCCCTTTTTAAAAATGCGCCAACCCCCGGCACCACTCACATGACCATTCCGGCGGTTGATTCGCTCACCTTTCAACGATGCACTTTTAAATATGTCGAAATCTCCCCGCCGAACGGTTTCGCCGCCAGCGATTCCTTGAGTTTCTACTTTTATGAGCGCGACGGAGGGATCTGGAAAAAAGAGGTGATTCTCTACAATTCCCCGACTGATTACGCGGTGAAGAAGCTGACTGATTCGCCTGCTCTCGTAGTTGCGCCGCGTGCTTTCCAGAAAGCGATCATGGTAATTGCTCTGGGTTCGACCGAATTTCAGCAGCGCCACATAGCCTACAAGGTGAACCGGGGATATGAAAAACCTGTTGTCCCGGTCCCCGTGGCCTTTACCCTGAACCAGAACTACCCCAACCCGTTCAACAAAGAGACGGTGATAACCTATTATGTTCCGAGCGAATCTCATATCAAACTTCGGGTGGTGAATCTCGCCGGACAGACCGTTTCGATTCTTGCCGACCGGGTCGATCAAAAAGGCCCCCACAGCGAGCCGTTTCAGGCCGCGGGGCTTTCCAGCGGCGTATACCTGATCATACTGGAATCGGGGAATACCCGTATAACAAGAAAAATGCTCTATTTGAAGTAAAACAGGATGATATGAAGATATACCTGACGAAATCCCAGATCACGGATCTCTTTGGAATCATGGGGAAAAATTTAAAAGAGGACAGCGATCTCTACCGTGATCTGAAAAGCATCATCCGCCTGTATCCCAGGGTGAGCCTCGACAGAGAGTTCGATCTCGACCTGAGTCAGGAGGATATGAAGATGCTCCGTGAACTGTTGACCCCGCGGGAGAAGGAAATCACCGGGGAAAATATTTTTGAGGAAATGAAGAAGGGAATGAAGAAACACTATTAAAAAATGGTATCTGATGGTCGGTAAGACCGCCGGCTATTTTGGTACTGTCAAAATTCCAGCCTCGATGTTCCGCTTCCCTATAAGATGATTCGGCAAAAAGTAAGTTGTACATTATTTTCTGGTGTTTCTTTACCTCACCCCCTGTCCCCCTCTCCTAGTCAGGAGAGGGGGGAACTCATTATGCGCCAAGTTATTACCCTCTCCTAATTAGGAGAGGGTGGCCGAAGGCCGGGTGAGGTTTTTTTAGAGCATTGGCAGCAACAAGATACTTTTTGCCGTACCATCTTATAAATGTGGTCAAAATATAGAGGATGAAGGCTCCAAAGACGCATACAATACTTGTTTATTCCACCGGAACAGGTTTCATGAATGTCCTTATCGCCAAGGCAATTACCCCGATTGCGAGGAGAAAGAGCAGAATGTCGGTCGCAACCAGGATATATTTCTGGTGAGCCATATAATTGTTAAACAAGATTACCAGAGAAGCGAGCGTGGTCACAATCATAAACACCGCAGGAATCAAAGTGAAGAAGAATTTTTTCTTCCGGAGGAGGAGCCAGCTTGAAACCGCGATGAGACCGAGCGCTGCCAGGAGCTGGTTCGCGGCCCCGAAAATCGGCCAGAGCTGGCTGAATGCATTGGAATAGGCCAGAATCCACATCAGGATCACCGAAATGCCGGAGTTGAACCAGTAATGTTTCATGATGGCGGGCGGATTTTTGAATACGATCTGCCAGAGCTCCTCGAACAGGTATCGGTTAAGCCTTACAGCCGCATCGAGGGTAGTGATGACAAATCCTTCCACCAGAAGGATTCCGAACACAGAACCCAGTGCGACCGATATCCCCAGTCCCTGGTGAAAGAGGTTCCCGGCGGCCAGGGAGAATCCAAGAATCGGGTTGGATTTTACACCTGGGTCGGAAGGCCACACAATAGCCTTGTAATCCGCAAAGCTCAGTCCAACCCCGAGGGCTATGAGCACGCAGACGGCGAGAGCGGATTCGAGGAGCATGGCGTTAAAGCCCACATGACGGGCGTCGCACTCGTTCGGAAGCTGTTTGCAGGTGGTTCCCCCGGCGACCAGGGCATGGAAACCGGAGATAGCCCCGCAGGCAATGGTGATGAACATCATCGGCCAGAGCAGACCCAGGCTCTTGACGCCATCCGCCATGTTGAAACTCGGAGTGGAAATCGCAAGCCCGCCGAATCCGGTCAAGAGCACGGAAAAGACCATGAGAATAATGCCGCCGTAAAGAATCTGGACATTGATGAAATCACGGGGCTGAAGAACCAGCCAGACCGGAAGTCCCGCGGCAAAGAGAACGTAAATCGAGATAATGATCATCCAGGTGATGGAATCGAGTGTTATCGGATATTGGATTCCCAGGAGAACCGACCCCACACAGATGGTGAACGCCAGAAGATAGGCCGGAATAGCTTTAATACCTTTCCGGTAGATCAGCCAGCCGAGAAGGGGCGATGAAAGGGTGATGACAATGACCGACATGGAGGCGATTCCGCCGATTCTTCCCAGCACAACGCCGTCTTTCACCACGGTTTTCAGGAAGGTCTGCCCCTCAACTACTCCAATCTTGCTGACCGGCCAGAGCGAGGTGAGCGAAATCGCGGTAGCGGCGAGGAACGATGAGGTGACCAGCACGATCATCACGATGGTGAATATGATAAACAGGTTGAATCCGGCCTGTCCGAGGGTCTTGCGGGCGATTTCGGCCATGGATTTGCCCCCCTCGCGCATGCTGATGAAAAGAGCGGTGAAATCGTGGACAGCGCCGATGAAAATACCTCCGAGCACCACCCAGAGCCAGGCGGGAACAAATCCGTACAGGATCGCCATGGTCGGCCCGATAATCGGCCCTGCTCCCGCTATCGCCGAGAAGTGGTGGGCAAAAACCACATACCGCTTGCTCGGTACATAATCGCGGCCGTCGTTGAATGTGCAGGCCGGCGTCTTATGGTCGGCGTCTTCACCGATCGATCTGGCGATGTATTTTGCATAGAAGCGGCTTGCCAGGACAAACGCCAGTACCGCAACGAGAAGGTATACCAGCACATTCATGAATTTCCTCCCATCGTTTCAAACCTTTCACCGCAACAAATTCTTTTTTCTGATCAGCCGTTTCGAGAATCACCGCGGTCGGGTTCAGCCGCGTTGCGGGTGTCGAAGACTCCTTCGCGGACAAGACTCGCCAGAAGTACACGAGCCTTCGCTGGAGCTGCGCGGTAGCAACATCGGCTGCAACCCGGTGTTAGGCCGCCAGTGTTTGGAATGAGACCCGGTTGCAAATGCCCCTAACTCAACTTCCCAAACCATCCGCGCCGCTCCATCCACTTTGCCAGTTCCAGCACTGGCGAAACGGTGAAAGCCAGCGCGATAATAGTGACCCAATCAACCAGCGGCAGGCTAAACGTTCCAAACGGCTCATGCAGGATCGGTAAGTAAATGATTAGGGCCAACAATGCTAATTCCCACAAGATGGCTATGTTCAACCACTTGTTGGCAAATGGGCGGTTTAGCGCCGAATGGCGGTCGGAGCGGAAGTTGTAGGCTTTGAAGAACTGAATCAGTACCAGCGAGACAAAAGTCATCGTGATGGCCTCTTCGTGGCTGCGGCCAGAATTCCATGCCCAAGCGAAAAGGCTCAGGTTGACGAACATCGACCACAACCCGCCCACCACCATCAGGGTAATAACTGGCCGGGTGAAGATGCCGGAGCGCGGGTTGCGCGGCTTGCGGCGCATGAGGTCAGGTTCGGGCGGGTCTACGGCCAAAGCCAGAGCGGGCAAGCCGTCGGTAGCAAGGTTGACGTACAGGATTTGCACGGCGGTCAGCGGCAGAGGCATACCCAGCAGAGTTGCTCCGGCCATCAAGCCGATTTCGCCGATGTTGGACGAGAGCAGGTACATTAAATACTTTTTTATGTTGCTAAAAATGCCGCGCCCCTCTTCCACTGCCGCAACGATGGAAGCAAAGTTGTCGTCGGTGAGCGTCATGTCGGCGGCCTCTTTGGTCACGTCTGTGCCGGTGATGCCCATCGCAATGCCGATGTCGGCCTTTTTGAGCGCTGGCGCGTCGTTCACGCCGTCGCCCGTCATCGCAACAATGTGGCCTTTCTTTTGCAGGGCTGTGACCACGCGCAGTTTATGCGCCGGGGAAACGCGGGCATACACCTCGATGTTTTCAACCTCGCGCTCAAACTCCTCCTCGCTCATCGCCTCCAGTTCCGCGCCGGTAATGATGCGGCCTGTCTTGAACAAGCCCAGTTCACGGGCCACTGCTTGCGCGGTGAGGGGGTGGTCGCCCGTAATCATCACTGGCTTAATACCGGCCTGCTCGCACGTCTGAATCGCGGCCTTCGCCTCGGGGCGCGGCGGGTCAATCATGCCCACCAATCCGAGGAATGTCATTTCGTGTTCGGCGTTTTCCAGCGTTGCGCCCGGCTTGGAGGCTACCGCCAGAACGCGCAACGCCTCGCTTGCCATCTGGCGGGCCGTTTCCAAAATCATTTCCCGACTCTCGGAGTCAAGGGCTATCTCCCCGTCTGCCGCCAACTGCCGCGCGCATGAATCAAGGATGATTTCCGGTGCGCCTTTGGAGTAGGCTATCGCGCCCTCAGGCCCGGTGTGGAGTGTGGTCATGCGCTTGGTTTCGGAGGTGAACGGAATTTCATTCACGCGGGGGAATTGCGACTCAAGGCCGGCTTTGGTCATCCCAGCTTTGCCCGCGGCCACTACCAAAGCGCCTTCCGTCGGGTCGCCTTTAACATGCCATCGGTCTTCCAACTCGTTATGAACGATGTGCGCGTCGGAAGCAAGTGCCGCGGCCCGCAACAGCAGTTTCAGCGGGTCAGAGGGTTCAACGGCGTGTCCTTCGTGCGAGAATTGGCCGTGCGGCTCATAACCTGCCCCGGAAACTTCAATCATTTGCCCGGCGACAAAGATTTTGCGAGCTGTCATCTCGTCTTTGGTCAGTGTGCCGGTTTTGTCAGAGCAGATGACCGAAGTGCTCCCAAGAGTCTCAACTGCCGAAAGGCGGCGCATTAGCGCATGGCGCTTGACCATTCTTTGGACACCGATAGCGAGTGAGATAGTGACCACAGCGGGCAATGCCTCGGGGACGACAGCAACGGCGAGCGCAATGCCGAAGATGAACATTTCGATGAACGGCTGACCGCGAAACAGGCCGAGGGCAACAATGATTGCCACGACTACGAAGGCGGCCCGTGCCAATGTGTGACCGAGCTTATCCAAGTTTACTTGCAATGGGGTTTTGCCAGTTTCGACTGTCTGCAACATTTGGGCAATCTTGCCGAACTCGGTGTTCATGCCCGTTGATACGACCATCGCGCGGCCTCGACCATAGGTCGCGACTGTACCGGCGTAAGCCATGTTCTTGCGGTCACCTAATGCCAATTCATGGTTGTTGAGAGGGGCGATGCGCTTTTCAACGGGAACCGACTCACCCGTGAGCGCGGCCTCTTCAATCTGCAAGTTGACGGCCTCTATCAGCCTGACGTCGGCGGGGATTTTGTCACCCGCTCGCAAGAGGACGACATCGCCAGGCACCAGTTCGCGGGCCGGGAGTTCAACTTCCTCTCCATCGCGAAGGGTGGTTGCTGTGGGCGCAGCCATTTGGCGTAACGCCTCGATAGCGCGGTCGGCCCGGTATTCCTGCACAAAACCCAACAGCACGGCAAACAGCACAATAACAGCGATGGCGATGGCTTCAATCCCATGCCCAAGAAAGGCGGAGAGTGCCGTCGCCACAAGGAGAATGACAATCAACACATTTTTGAACTGCTCAAAAAGAAGCGTCCACGGCGAGATACGATGGGCGGCTTGCAGTTCATTCGGACCGTGTTCGGCCAAACGTCGTGTTGCCTCGGCGCTGGTCAATCCGGTGGGTGCAGATTTCAGGCGAGAGTATATGGTTTCAATGGGCAAGGTATGCCACATGGGGTTTGACTCTGTAAGCGATGATTTCATAGATATTTTATCTCCCGGTTAGTTTTAGCCGACATGGCCTTTTCGGCGCGGTATTCCCGGGAGGTAAGCCCCTGGTTACTGTCGCTTTGGAGTTGTATGAGAACTTCATCGATGTTCATATTATGCCAGGCATTCACTCGGATGTACTCCCTTTGTGTAAACACGTACGGAAATATAAAAAAAGAGATTTATCAAGATAGAGCGCAGAACAGTGCAAGTCAATAGTCATTTCACTAAACCTGCGTCCGGCCTTCCTTGACTTATTCTCATCCATATGGTAAATTATAACATTTGTGGATAGCCTTTCTCCGGGAAAATTTCATGGAACCGCGTTTTCAAAATCTTTTCTTCAGGCGATAACCGGCTGTGAACCTCAACGCCTATGACTATATTCTCCCGGCAGACCTTATCGCCCAGAAACCGGCGGAGGAGCGCGACCGTTCACGGCTCATGGTTCTCGCCCCTGACGGCGCTGTTTTTCACCGCACATTCACCGATCTCCCGGAATACCTCGAAAAGGGGGACATCCTGGTGGTCAATGATACCCGGGTGTTTCCGGCGAGGCTTATCGGGATGAAGGAAAAAACCGGCGGCGAAGTCGAGATATTCCTCCTTCGCCCCGGCGGCGATGGAACATGGGAAGCGCTTTCACGGCCCTCACGGCGCCTCCGTGAAGGGACGGCTGTGATTTTCGGCGAGGGGCAGCTCCGGGCGGTAGTTCTTGGTAAGGGAGAAACCGGCACTATCCTTGTCCGCCTGGAATCGGATTTGGATATTGATGCTATGGTGGACAAGCTCGGGAAAACCCCCCTGCCCCACTATATCCGGCATGAACCATCCTGGGATGACCGTGAGCGGTATCAGACCGTATACGCCCGTAACCGAGGGGCGGTGGCTGCTCCAACCGCGGGATTGCATTTCACCCGGGCAATCCTGGACACCCTCATGTCAAAAGGGATCACGATTGCTGCGGTTACTCTCCATGTGGGAATCGGAACATTCCGGCCATTGACTGAAGAGCTGGCCGACAGCGACCGTCTGTCCAGCGAGTTTTGCAGAGTTCCGTCAGCCACTGCGGATGCGGTCAACGACGCCCGTAAAAAGGGCGGAAGGGTATGCGCGGTCGGGACAACATCAGTTCGGGCATTGGAAACAGCCTCGGCCGGGGGAGTCCTGAGGCCGTTCGAGGGATGGACCGATATTTTCATAAAGCCGCCGTACCGGTTTCGGACGATAGATATGCTTATCACCAATTTCCATCTGCCGCGATCGAGCCTTCTCCTTCTTGTCTGCGCTTTTGCGGGGAGAGAGAGAATTCTGGAAGCCTACCGAATTGCGGTACAGGAGCGATACCGGTTCTATTCTTACGGCGATGCGATGGTGATTCTATGAAACAGGTATATCGTTAAGTAAGCTAAGGTGATCATCCGAAAGGTTAATCCCCCCTACCCCCCTTATTAAGGGGGAAAAAGAAAATTGTTCCTATTACTATGTTAACATTTATTAGGATTTGACAGAACCCTCTCCCTAAATTCCCCCCTTAATAAGGGGGGGGATTTTTAAAGACACAAGAGTACTCAATTTCTCTTTTTTACTGTATGTTACTGACTTAACGACTTAAACGAATTCTATATAATGTAAAGATGCCGAAACGAGTTCGGCATGACAGCGAAGCGGTCACCCTGAACTTGTTGCCGCTTCGCGGGAACGATAAAACCGTTTCAGGGTCTAAAGAAAATTTCCATGATAACCTCAGCAATAATAGTGGCCGGCGGAACAGGGAAAAGAATGGGCGCCGATGTTCCCAAGCAGTTCCTCATGCTCGGCGGCGTGAGTATTCTGGAGCGGACGATTCGCCCTTTTCTCGCCTGCGGGGAGATCGGGGAGATCGTGATTACCATCGCGGAAGAGATAATCGGACAGGCGGTGGATATCACAGGCCGAATGACTGCCGACCGTCGGATCAGGGTGGTGCCGGGAGGAAAAGAGCGTCAGGATTCGGTATGGAACGGTCTTGCCGCCCTCTCGCCTAAGAGCGTGATAGTGGCTGTGCATGACGGTGTACGGCCATTCATCACACCCATGCTGATCAGGGACTGCATCAAGGCCGCGGAGCGCTGGGGAGCGGTCACCGTAATGCGTCCTCTGAAAGAAACGGTGAAGACGGTGGAAAAGGACATCGTTATCGAAACCCCGGATCGCTCGAAACTCTGGATTACCCAGACCCCGCAGGTTTTTCGCACCGCCTTGATCAGAGAGGCGCACGAGCGCGCCCGAAAAGAGGGTTACTATGGCACTGATGACTGCATCCTGGTGGAGCGGCTCGGAAATACAGTACATGTAATCGAAGGAAGCGATATGAATATCAAGATCACTACTCAGGCGGACCTGAAAATTGCCGGGGCAATTCTGGAACTGTTTGAAAATGGAGAAACACGATGCTGAAAATCGGGCACGGCTACGATGCACACCGGCTCGTTGAAGGAAGAAAACTGATTTTGGGGGGTGTTGAAATCCCCTGGCCTTTGGGGCTTCTCGGACATTCCGATGCAGATGTCCTGTCGCATGCGGTGGGCCATGCCCTGCTCGGGGCCATGGGAATGCCGGATTTGGGGGAGATGTTTCCGAATACGGACCCCTCGCTGGAAGGTATCAGCTCCCTGGAGCTGCTGCGCCGAATCGCCAGGCTGATCGATGACCGTAACGGGGAGATTCAATCCATCGACACTACCGTAGTGGCTCAGGAACCGAAGCTTTCTCCCTATAAGGAACACATGGCGGAAAACATCGCGGAGGCGCTTGGCATCCCCCGCAATCTGGTTTCTGTCAAAGCCACCACCACCGAACATATGGGATTTACCGGCCGCAATGAAGGTATCGAGGCTCATGCAGTTTGCATAATCGAGGTAATTTAATGAAAATAGCGGTTTTCATGGGCGGCTCCTCCGAGGAACGCGAGGTGTCCCTCAACAGTGGAAAAGCGGTCGCGGAGGCTCTGCAAAAAGCATCCCACGAGGCAACCGCGTATGATGTGGAGTGGAACGGTAAATATACCCTTTTCAGCGCAGTAGAGAAGATATCCTGCGACGGCACCGATGTGGTCTTTCTCGCACTTCACGGCGGTCTTGGAGAAAACGGCGGCGTCCAGGGCATCCTCGAAGCCGCGGGAATCCCATACACCGGCTCCGGCATCACCGCCAGCGCGATGGCGATGGACAAGATCATTTCCAAAATGCTTTTCCGGTACCGTGAGATTCCAACCGCTTCCTGGATTTCCGGCGCCGCCGCTGACATCACCCGTAAACGGGTGGAAAAGTGGGTCGGCTTCCCCTGCGTAGTGAAACCGGTGGATCAGGGATCGACCATCGGCCTCACCGTGGTGAAAAAACCGGGGCGCCTTGAGGAAGCAGTGGAAAATGCTACACAAGTCAATCCCCGGATCATGGCGGAAGCTTTTCTCCCGGGGAAAGAGCTGTCGGTTCCGGTTCTGGATGGGAAAGCTCTTCCGGTTATCGAAATACGGCCCTCGCACGAAACGTACGACTATGAATGCAAGTATCTTCCCGACATGACCGAGTATCTTGTTCCTGCGCCCATATCGAGAGGACTTTCGGCAAACATAAGCCTTATTGCGGAACAGGTGTTTAAAGTCCTGGGACTGCGAGATATCGCCCGGATCGATTTCCGTCTGGATGGGGACGGCCTTCCGGTTTGCCTGGAAGCCAATTCTCTCCCCGGCATGACTGCGACCAGCCTGGTTCCAAAATCCGCCGCCGCTTCGGGCATGGATTTCCCCCGGCTGGTGACCGCCATTGCTGAAATGGCATACCAGCGGAAAGGAAAGCGCTGATATGGCACTGAAAGTATATAACACGCTGAGTCGAAGGAAAGAGGATTTTATCCCTCTCAGGGACAAGCTGGTAAATTTCTACGCCTGCGGACCCACCGTCTACGATTACTTTCATATCGGCAACGCCCGGCCGCTCATCATGTTCGATATTTTCAGACGGTATATGGAATACTCCGGATACCGGGTCAATTACATCGTAAACATCACCGATATCGACGACAAGATCATAAACCGGGCGGCGTTGGAAGGTGTGGATTTCAAGGTAATTACCCGGAGATATACCGAGGCTTTCTTCGAGGGATGCGATAAACTGGGTGTACGGCCTGCGTCTGTGCATCCCCGGGCGACCGACAACATAGACAGCATGCTTGACATTATCCGGCTTCTCGTCGAGAGGGGGCATGCCTATGAGGTGGATGGTGATGTTTATTATGATATCTCATCGTTTCCCGGCTACGGCAAGCTTTCTGGACGCGATATAGAGAAGATGCAGGCAGGCGCCCGGGTCGATGTGGACGAGCGGAAGAAGAATCCCCTGGATTTTGCCCTCTGGAAAGCCGCCAAACCGGGTGAGCCTTCCTGGGAAAGCCCCTGGGGGGCCGGCCGTCCCGGATGGCATGTCGAATGCTCGGTAATGTCCATGCGCTATGCCGGAGATACCCTCGATATTCACGCCGGGGGTCAGGACCTCATCTTCCCTCACCATGAAAACGAAATCGCCCAGTCCGAGGGCGCCACCGGAAAGCCGTTCGCCCGCTATTGGCTCCATAACGGTTTTCTGGATATCGAAGGTGAGAAGATGTCCAAATCCCTCGGCAACTTTCTCACTGTCCGGGACATCCTAAAACTGTACGATCCCATTGCGATCCGTGTATTTTTCCTTCTCAAACACTACCGCTCGCCCATAGATTTTTCCGAAGAAAGAATCCGTGAGGCCCAATCGGCGCTGGAAAGACTGAGAAACGCCTACCGTAAAATTACACTCGTTCTTTCCAAAACCGGCTTGCCGGTTTCCCCTGCGGAAACCCCGGAAACCTTGGGAACCCCACGGTCAGAAATCGAACAGAATAAACAGGATATCATCAAGGCAATGGACGATGATTTCAACACCGCCAAATCAATGGGGCATTTGTTTGAAATCGCGCGGATAGTGAACAGCGAGCCGGAGGAGTCTCCCGGCGCGGCTGAAGTGATGCAGGCCGCCAAAGAGGTGTTCGATACCATCGGCAACGAGATTTTCGGAATCGAATTCGAGACGGCGGCGCCCGGAGAAAGCATGGTCGATGATCTCATGTCTCTCATCATCGAGCTCCGCGCTCAGGCCCGCAGGGACAGGAATTGGGCGCTATCAGACCGCATCCGCGACAGCCTGAAAGAGATCGGGATCACACTCGAAGACCGCCCGGACAGTACGAATTGGATAAAAAAAAGTGATAAGGATCCCTCCTTTTAAAAAATATTTCTTTCTGAATCGCGAATTCGATCCTTCCTGTATGCTGAATCGAATAATTTACAAATACACTACATCGTCTTTATAATACATTGAGAGAAAAAGGAGGAGGTAATCGCGGATGTGACGGGTTATGAGGAAGTTGTTGCGGATGTGTTCTTTTCCGTTCGTACCAAGTTTTTGGGCATAGTCCGGCTCGTTGAGCAGTTGCTTGAGGTAGAAGGCAGTTCCTTCGACTGAATAAGTTAGTATTCCTGAGTACTTGTGGGCTATCTGGAGGGGAATCCCTCCTACTGCAGAGGCAATGACCGGTTTGGCTTTCCAGAGCGCCTCCGCCACAGTTAAACCGAATCCCTCTTTCAGCGATTTCTGAAGGACCACCGAAGATGCCCGCTGAAGTGCATTGATCTCCCTGTCGCTGGAAGGCGGCAGGAAAAGGACATGGATATCCGGATCATCTGCAGCCTGTTCCCGAACTTCCTCGAGCACTTTCATACCTTCCGGGTCATCGGTAGCTCCGCCGCCGGCCAGAACAAGCTGGCAGTCAATATTTTTTTTAACCATTTGATATACCCTTATTACTCCGACAGGGTCTTTCAGGTAGTCGAAACGGGATATCTGAGTGACAATCGGACGTTCTTTATCAATACCGAATTGCTCAATTATAGAGTCGATTATTTCGGGGGGAAGGTCCTTATTCTTTTCGCTGAGCGGATCTATGGACGGAGAGATAAGCATCTGGGGAATTTTCAGATCCCGTGAAAATGCAGGGGCTGAAAAAACCATGGAGTCGTATTGCTCGATATAGGTTTTAAGAAAATCCATAACGTCCTGCTTTGGCTTGGTAAAATCAATATGGCATCTCCATATCCATTTTTTCCCTAAGCTCTTCTTCTTTTCAACGAGTGCTACCGGCTGGGGATCGTGGATAAAAATGATATCTCCGTATAGGTTCATTTCCTGAGCATTGTGACGGTTCACTTCCAGAAAAAATTTGTATTCTTCCGGAGAAATTTTCTCATCAATTCCGTGCAGGGCATTATGCATTTTTTTTGTGATGTAAAAAAACCTTTCGTTTCCTTTGATTACTTCCCATCGGGCATCCACTCCCAATTCACGGAGCAGGGGGATCATGCGGGTGAGAATTTCTGCCACACCTCCTCCCACCGCGGTGGAATTGATATTTTCGATGGTTTTCCCACTCAATTTCCCAGACAGGAACGAGAGTTCGTCTATGACATGCTGACCCACAATGGGTATGTATTCTTTAAGTTCCGGCATACTTTTCAACCACCTGTATGATTTTTTCACGTAAGCCTTCCAGTGTTATGGTATAAGGATCAAGCCTGGAAAGTTCCTTTGCAATACGCGCTTCCCCAATGCCTTTGAACCAGGCGGTGAAATCGTTTTCATCTTCGGCGAGGCGCAAACGAGCTTCGAAGACATGGTAATAGAGAGAGTGGTAATTTATCATTCTGACTGCTTCTATGAACTCGTGCGGGTTATGGGAGACATATGGTGTGGGCAAAACGAATAACTTGCAGCTCATGAAATGGAATTCTCCGCCTTCCGGGGCATCTACCACATATTTCCCTTTAGACAGGTAATCATGCAGAATTCCGAGTAATCCATTACGCAAATCTTCCACATTTCTGTAAATCAAGATATCCACGCTGGCAACTGCCTCTCCCAGCTCTTTCAGATTGAGAATATTGGTCAGCCAGTAAGCGAAATCGTTCGGCGGCTCCGGAGAAAGATAATGGTGCTGCTGAAGGAATTTGTGAGTATGGTAGTATATGGACAACGTGGGTACTCTTTTCAGCCCCTCCACGAGTTCAACAGGATTGCGTGCAGTGATGCCCAGAAGTTGAATAAGTTCAGCTTGAGAGAAAAAATAGAAAGGTTCGCTCATGAAACAATATCCTGTAAAAGTTGTTGAACCTGCTTGTAATTCATAAGATTGAACCGGGCATAGGACCAGGTCATTCCTACCCTTATGGTATATGCGCTTTCGGGAAGAACCTTGAAAAGATCCTCATCGGTCCAATCATCGCCGATGGCCAGAATGAAATCGTACGCTTCTCCGGAAAGAAAATGCAATGTCCCTGTACCTTTGTTGATATCCGAATTTCTCACTTCAATCACCTTGTTTCCCTGGAGAATCTGTACATTTATATTAGCGGTAAAATTAACCAGGTCATCAAGGAGCTCTTTTGCCCGAATGGAACTCTGCTCGGGATCAGACATTCGATAATGCCAGACAAGCGAAAAATCTTTTTCCTCGATAAAGGCGCCCGGAAGACGGTCTGCATAATTCTCCAGAATGGTGTACAGGTGCGGTTTCCAGTCAGCGGTCATCATCTCCATCAGATTCCATTCCCCTTTTGATTCTTTGATCCAGGCGCCATGTTCAGCTACCAAACCAATACCAAGTGATCCAAACCAACTCTCAAGGTTTTTCCTGTCCCTTCCGCTGATGATGACAACTTCATTTTGAGAATCTTCATGGAGTGATTCCAGAAGTCTAAGAATAGCATTGTCCGGTTTCGCCAATTCCGGACGGTCCGCGAATGGCACCAGCGTTCCGTCATAATCAAGCAGTATCAGTCTTTTCCGGGCATTTTTATAATCCCGGATCAAGCTGCTCCAAACCGCCGGATTGAGAAAGCGAGCTTTGAATCGGTTATAATCGATTCTAGAGGATGTCAATTTATGAATAAAATCTTCCGCCCATTTTACCACATCGTACCGTTGGAGCCGAGTCTGCATGATCCGGTTCCGCCTTATCTGCTCTTCTTCACGCATTTCCAAAGCCTGCTTCAGTGCGTCTGATATTTCCTCAATGCTGTTGGGATTGATGAGGATGGCTTCTCCCAGTTCCTTGGCTGCACCCGCCATCTCGCTGAGGATCAGAACTCCCGTCTGATCAATACGGGCGGATACATATTCTTTGGCGATAAGGTTCATACCATCACGTAAGGGAGTGATCAGGGCTATGTCGCTGATGCTGTAAAGAGCCACCAATGGGTAGAGCGATTCATACTTATAGAGATAAATTATGGGCGTCCAGGTGAGACTGCCAAATTTTCCGTTGATTTTCCCCACATATTCGTCTATCTGTTTTTTCATCTGCTGGTACTTCTCTACTCCTATTCGTGAAGGAACAACCAGGAGAATGAGAATTACTTTTTCATGATAATCGGGATTTTTATCGAGAAACGCATCGTACCCTTTCAGTCTATTTAGAATTCCCTTCGAATAATCCAGGCGGTCAGCGGACATGATAATTTTGTGATCCGCAACCTGTTTTAATAGTTGGTTTCTTCGCTTTTTTACCTCGGCGCTCTTCGCGACATTCTGGTACTTACCGAAATCAATACCCATGGGAAAAGTATCCACCATCACATTGTGACTTTCCAAGATCAGCTTCCCCATGTTATGTTCATAGCCCAGCATGCGAAGCACGCACCTCAGAAAATTCTGGGTATAATCATAAGTATGAAATCCAATCAGGTCGGCCCCCAGGAGGCCCTCCAGTATTTCTCTTGACCATTTTCGCGGCAATAGTCGAAATATTTCAAACGAAGGGAATGGGATATGAAGGAAGAAACCGATGGGAATATCCGGCGCTCTTTTCCTGAGGAGTGCGGGAAGGAGCATGAGATGATAGTCGTGAATCCAGACGATATCATCCGGTTTGCACATTTCCAGTACAGTATTACAAAAAAGCTTGTTGACTTCCAGGTAGCAATCCCAACAGTCTTCGTCAAAGGCGGCGTATGATGGGAAATAATGGAACAAAGGCCAGATGGTCTTGTTGCAGAAACCGTGGTAAAATTTGTCCATAGTTTCTTCCGGGACAAAAACCGGATATGCATGAAATTCCGCCAGATCTCGATATTTCAGTTCTTTTTCCTGCTCTCCCGAAAGAGTTATACCCGGCCAGCCAACCCATAGATAATCCGATTCGATGAAAGAAGAGCCTTTAAGGGAGTCCAGGTAAGCGCTTATACCGGAAACAAGCCCACCAACACTTTCCTGAAAAAGTAATTTTTTATCTTTATTTATCACCGTAACCGGTAACCTGTTTGATACTACTAAAAGCCTCATGAAAAGCCTCTTAAACACTAAGTCATATCAAAAAAGTGACTTACCACTTTGTACCTATTCCATCGCCCGGTTAAGCACATATATTATTCTTTTTACAATATATTCCGGGAAAATGTAAAAAACAAGGTAAACCGATACAGCCTGTAAATGATTCACTCGCGTAGCAGAGTTGCGAGGAATTCTTTCGATTGACGAAAAGGGACAGCCCGATAAGCTGTCCCTTTTTCTTTCCTTTTTTTCTCTGTCACTTTGTCTCTTTGCAGCTATTTCTTCTTTTTTGAGGTAATATTGAGATACCACTCGGCTACAACCGGGGTTGCCACATAGATCGATGAGTATGTTCCGATCACAATGCCGATGATCAAAGCGAACGAGAAATCATGGATCACCGCTCCGCCGAAGAAGAAGATCGACAGCACAGTGAGAAGGGTGAGGAACGAGGTGATGGTCGTCCGGGAAAGGGTTTCGTTGATGGCCCGATCCAGGGTCACAAGATAGCCCTCCGGGGTTCCCTTTCGGATTTTTTCCCGGATTCGGTCGAATACCACAATGGTGTCATTGATCGAATACCCCATAATCGCGAGTATGGCGGCGATAACTGTAAGAGAGATCTCTTTCCCGAGGATAGAGAACAATCCGAGAACTATCAGAGGATCATGGAGGAGCGAAATAACCGCGCCCAATCCGAATTTGAAATCAAACCGTATGGATATATAGATCAGGAGCACCACCAGCGACCAGATAATAGCCCACCATGCCTTTCCGCGCAGTTCGCTTCCGATGGAAGGCCCTACCATTTCCTCACGAAGCACCCATTTGGTCTCATCACTCGGAATACTTCCAACAAAACTAGCTCTGAGGGCATCTTTCACCTTGTCGGAAGTCTCCTGCATATTCCCGACTTTAATGATGCGGATGAGAACATCCTGGCCGCCTTTCCCCAGAAACTGGATTTCACTGGTGGAAAGGTCGGTTCCTTTCACATCCACCTTCCCGAGCGCGCTGCGTATATTTCCGATCTGCACCGGCTTGTCGAAGTGAAGCTCGATAAGCGATCCGCCTAAAAAGTCAATGGAATACTTTGGGCCGCCGTGGTAAATTATCGACCCAATTCCGCTTAGAATAATCACTCCTGAAAACAGGTACGCCCATTTTCGGAATCTGATGAAAGGGAACTTGGCCTTCTTGAACACCGCCAGTTTACCCACCGAAATATGGTGCAGTTTCAGGGTGAGCAGATCGGTAAATACTTTCGATGCTACCAGAGCCGTAAAGACGGTGGATACGATACCGACCATCAGGGTGAGGGCAAATCCCTTGATGGGTCCGGTGCCGAAATTATAGAGAATGATTCCGGTCAGGAAGGTGGTGATATTCGAATCGAGAATTGACCATCGAGCGCGGAAATATCCGTTGTCGACAGCTACCTTGCTGGTATTTCCGAGCCGCAGCTCCTCACGGATACGCTCGAATACCAGCACGTTTGCATCGACCGCCATACCCATGGTCAGAATGATACCGGCCATACCGGGCAGAGTAAGAGTAGCCCGGAAGAACGCAAGGTAGGCGAGAATGAAAAGCGCATTGAGAAACAGAGCGGCGATAGCGATCGTACCCTGCCCCATATAATAGATCAGCATGAACGCAATAATGGCCACCATGGCGATGATGAATGCATTCTTGCTGCTCCGGATGGAATCCGCGCCCAGGGAAGGGCCGACCGTCCGGTCTTCGAGAATCTCAACCGAAGCAGGCAGGGCGCCGGAACGGAGCACCAGGGCAAGGTCGCGGGCTTCTTCGTTTGTGAAACTACCGGTGATCTGCGAAGTTCCTCCGGGAATCCGGTCAATGATCTTCGGCGAGGAGTAAACGGTGTTATCAAGAACAATAGAGAGACGCTTTCCGATATTCGCCCCGGTGATTCGAGCCCATTCACGCGCGCCGTCCTTGGTGTTCTCCATCTGCACCTCGGACTGACCCGCACTCATGCCGGAACCTACTGACACCTTGGCGTCCGCTACCTTGTCGCCGGTCATTTCGCTGGCCGCATTGAGAAGGAAAAGCTCGCGCAGACCATCCTCACGGGCTTTATCGGGTCCCCAGAGAAATACATCTCCTGCGCTCTGGAGGATTTTCTGGACATTCGGATCAGCAAGGATAACCTTTACCCTTGGAACATCGTCCGGTTTGACCAGCATGTCAAAGCTTGGTTCGCCCCCGGACTGAGTATACTGCAGCATGCCGGTGAATTTTTTCTGTTTTTCGGCGCCGGACAGAACTTTAGCGGTATCGGAAACAGCGGAGGAGGTGAGCGTTGAATCTTTTGCCCCGGAAAGGTAGAGATCAATTTTGTCGGTGACAAATTTGATATCCTGGTCGCTCTTGAGAAGCTTGAATTCCAGACGCGCTGTAGTACCTATCAGTTTCTTGGCGCGTTCCACATCGCGCATGCCCGGAAGCTCGATGATAATCCGGTCTGTCCCCTGCCTTTGAACAATCGGCTCGACCAGTCCGAACTGATCGACGCGGTTGGATATCACGGTGATGGCCCGGTCTACAGCATCGGTAATCTTATCTTTTTCAATTCCCTTGGTATCGACCTGCATGACAAGGTGAATGCCGCCCTGCAAATCGAGGCCGAGGTTAAGAGCTTTCGTCCGGAGTTTTTCCAGTTTTCCCGGATCCATGAGCGATCTCTCCTGGTCGGTCAGCCTGTAAAACCGCAGGGAAGGATACAGCTCCCAAAGAGACGCCAGAATCAGTAAGACAATCAGCCCAACTCTCCATATCATCGAATACTTTGATCTGCTGCTTGACCTCAGTTTTGCTGTTTTACGAACCATTTCTTCCCTCTTTACTGGTTATGAATTAGGTGAATCATATCTTTCACCGCCCTGTCTATTCCCACATAAACAGCCCGCGCCATGATCGAGTGGCCTATGTAAAATCCCTTTATCTCGCGAATTCTGCTTACCGGCGTAATATTCTTGTATGTCAGGCCATGCCCCGCATGCACTTCCAGGCGGCATTCTTCCGCAAACCGGGCGCCGCGTTCCAGTACTTCAAGATGCATCCGGGCATCTTCCGGAGTATTGGCGTTTGCATATTCACCGGTGTGAAGCTCGACACACTGCGCCCCGATTTCCCTGGATGCCTCGATCTGTTTCGGGTAGGGGTCGATAAACAAACTCACTGTTATACCCCTGGTTTGAAGAGTGTCTACCGCCGCTTTTACCCGTTCCCGATTGGCGATGACATCAAGGCCGCCCTCGGTGGTTATCTCCTGACGTTTCTCCGGCACCAGGGTGACCAGATCTGGCCGTATCTCGGAAGCAATGCCAACCATCTCATCGGTAGCCGCCATCTCCAGGTTGAAGGGGAGCCTTACCACTTCTCTCAACAAGCGAATGTCACGGTCTACAATATGACGGCGGTCTTCGCGCAGATGAGCGGTGATCCCATGCGCGCCGGCTAGCTCCACCATTCCGGCGGCGAAAACCGGATCAGGCTCAACCGTTTTCCGCGCCTGACGGATGACAGCCACATAGTCTATGTTTACACTGAGATATGCCATTCTTTCACTTCCGGATAGATGATAAATATACTCACAAGAAAGCTCCGGAGAGAGAGATTTTTCCGGTCCGTTGGTATTTTTTCAATAAGAACACCTGTAGTATCCCAATAAGATTAATAAATCCGGTTATGTCGTTAAGTAAGCTAAGGTGTTCATACGAAAGATTAATCCCCCCTACCCCCCTTATTAAGGGGGGAAGAAGAAAATTGTTCCTATTATTATGTAAACATTTATCAGATTTTAACAGAATCCTCTCCCTAAATTCCCCCCTTAATAAGGGGGGATGCCGAAGGCAGGGGGGATTTTTAAGGATATAGGAGCACTCAATATCTCATATTTATTGTATGTTGCTGACTTAACGACATTAATAAATCCGGTTATGTCGTTAAGTAAGCTAAGGTGTTCATACGAAAGATTAATCCCCCCTACCCCCCTTATTAAGGGGGGAAGAAGAAAATTGTTCCTATTATTATGTAAACATTTATCA
>JAUYCD010000247.1 GCA_030692375.1 Candidatus Latescibacter sp.
GGGGGGATGCCAAAGGCAGGGGGGATTTCTTCTTCCCAGCGAATAAAGATCCCCCCGCCGCTTGAGCGGCGACCCCCTTTTTAAGGGGGTTAAAAAAAGAAACTCCAGCACTAGACATTATCTGATTGACATTACACTAGAATAGGATAGATCCTGAAACGAGTTCAGGATGACACGTGTCATGCCGAACTTGTTTCGGCATCTCAAATACCTGTGAATTTTTCTTTCATTCCGAGGAATTATGCCCATGATTATGCGATTATTTTTCATGTCGGCGGCGGCGCTCTTATTCTCTTTTTATGCATTCAGCGCGGAGCCGAAAGACAAAACTCCCGACAGGATCGATTTCACTCTTTCGGACACGTTCGAATCGGGTGAGATAAACGCCTGGGAGAGCTACCCGATTGCGGAGGATCCCGGATTCGATCCCGAAATCTGCTGTGTTCAGGAACCGACCTGGAAGGGGAGCGCTTACTCGCTCGCCAAGGTCATAAAACCCAACGACACCGATTACCCCCGTGATGAAAACCTGGTCGGTATGACCAAGAAAACCCGCCTGTGGACCGGTCCGCAAACCGAGCTTACCGTCGCGGCCTTCCTGGACGGTGACCGTAAAGCGAAAGAGCTCCGGATTATTCTCTATTCATCGGATGGCCGGCGCTTTGTGTGGTCGCAGGCGGCCCCGGCCGCCAATACCTGGATTCCACTTCGCCTCCAAATGACCAATTTCAGCGCGGGGAATGAAAAACTCACCACAGGCAGGCTCATCGAGGCGGTGACTGTGGTGGCCTCTTACGGTCCGGTCAATCCCCACCGAAGCTACACGCTCTGCATAGACGATTTCGTTTTGACCGGGCAGATTTCACGCCGGTTCGTTGCGAAAGAGCCATCCTCCACCTATCTTGACAAATTTTTCTTTACCTTTCTTAACCGCCACTTTTACCGTGGAGAGGCCCTTTCCCTGAATGTGCAGCCCGAAGAGGGAAACAGGCCGCTGACCCTGGAGTCGGTGAATGCCACTGTCTATGATTCCCACCAAAATGCCAAGGCTAAAAATGTTCCGCTGGAAAGCGCCGGGGGCGGCGTCTGGGGCAGCGCATCGCTCTGCCGCATCGGGGAAAACGATCCCGCCGGGCGCTGGAAAATCGAGATGAACGGTGTAGGAACCGGAGGAGAGTTCGTGCATGACGAGCTGTATTTCATCGTGCCGGAAAAGCGGTTTACTCCGCAGGAGCATCCACGGCTGTTCTTTTCCGCTTCGGAGCTGAAGGTGTTGAAAGCGGACAAGGACCCAAAACGGGCGAAAATTCTGGAGGCGGCGCTTGCCTCCGCCCGGAACTCGGTTGCCCGGGGCAGCATCGATGATATTGTCGAGGCGAAAAATCCTAACTTGGAATTCCTTGATGGCGGTCCCTTTTCTCCCGCCTGGGACTATTACCGTTTGTGGTCGAGGCCGGGAGGCATCGTGCGTGATGTGGCCGCCTCCGGCGCGTTCCTCTATGCATTGACCGGCGATGTGGAATCCGGGCGGAAGGCGAAGGAATTCATGCTGCAGTTTGCCGATTTCAATGCCTGGATGCATCCCTGGTTCACCAGCCACCACATGTACGGCTACTACCCGGTGGGGCTGTGGTGTTACGGCATGGCGATCGGTTACGATCTCCTCTATCCGCTGTTCACCCCCCAGGAGCGCGTCAAAATCCGCCTGGCCATGATGGAGAAAGCCATAATCCCTCACTACCGGGATCATGTGCTGCTTAACCGTAAACCCTCAAATATCACCAACCACATCGGTATGAATACCACCGGGATCATCCTCGGAACCCTGGCGCTTCTGGGCGAAGATCCGGAAAATCCTGACATGGAGCCCTATCTCTCGGGATTCCTGGCCAAATACAAGGCGCATATCGATGCCGCATACCGTCCCGATGGAAGCTACGCCGAGCCGGAAGGATATGCCGGAACCGATTCGGAGGACCTGGTGAAATGCCTGGATGCGCTGGAAAGAATCCTGGGCATCGACTGGACGACCACTACTAATGTCAAGAACGTTTATCTGTACGCGGTTTTCCTTGGAACAGCAAACGGCCGCAACTGTCCGGCTTTCGGCGACGGCGGCCGAGACTGGGGTTTCGCGCTCCGGAACCTTTACCTCTGGCTGGCGCACCGCACAAAAGACCACATTGCCATCGAGCGTTACACCTGGCTGACAGAGTCAGGGACTTTTTCGCCGAACTATACTTTCTTTGATTTCCTTTGGTATCCTGACCCGACCTTCCCACGAGCGTATTTTGACTCAATGGTTTTCCCTTTCTCGCACTGGTTCTGGTCAAAGGGAAATGTCGTATTCCGTTCGGGCATGGATCAGGATGCGCTCATTTTCGCCATGAAATGCGGCCCGCATTCAAACCATTATCATCTCGATCAGGGTACGTTCTGGCTGCTGTATAATAACGAAACCCTCCTCAGCGAGGCGGGATATGTGAATTACTACACCAATCTCTATTACCGTTCGTTCTATATCCAGCCGATTGCTCACAACACCCTTCTTCTCAATCAATACCCGGAATCGCAGAGGATCGCCGATCTGGACGATGAAGTCCATGCCAGGAACGAATTCCCCCGAATAACATCTTGTTTCATCGGTGGGATCAATGATGTGGAGGGCGAGCTTTCATGCGTATACAAGGGAAGGCTCTCGAAGTATACCCGTTCTTTCGTGTATATGGGAAGATACCTTGTGATGTATGATGATGCTGCATCCTTTAACCCGGAGCGGTTTACCTGGGTATTCAACGCCGAGGGGAAGGATACGTTCAAAGGGAGCGGTTCGACAGTGCAGATCGTCCGTCCGAAAGCCGGGCTTCGAATGGAGATTCTTACTCCCGAAAAACTGACACGTACTATCAAACCGCACCCCGACCGCGACGGCTCCCTTATCATGCTCACCACACCGGAGCCATCGAAAGCGGAAAAATTCCTTGCCGTCCTCATTCCTTCACGCGAGGATAACCGGGTTGAACATGCGGCGTGGAAAATCTCCCGGATAAACTGGGACGGCTGGACAGGGGTTGTAGTAAACAGGGACTCGACCATAGAACAGGTGTTGTTTCGGACAGCTCCGGGCAATGGTATCATTTCAGCGGTCGAATGGGAAACGGACGGGGATCGCATGGCGATCTCATCCGATATTAAAAGAGGTGTGTATAGCCTGTATATCAGAGAAGCGACATTGCTGAAGAAAGCTGGAGAAGCTGGTGAAACGATAATGCGTTCAAAAGAAAGAGTGTCCATTAACCTTGGTTATATCAACAGGGAGCGTAACTTTATTTTCGGCTCTGCCGATTCTAAAACAGCTTCTACCCTTTCTCTGAAGGTGGGTTGGAAACCGCAAAAAATTCTTTTGAACGATGCAGTGTCGAAATTCGAGTATGATAGCAAAACTGGTATGGCAGCTTTCAACCTTAAGGCTGGAACGAATGGGTTTTGGATTCAGCAGTGAAAAATTGCACTAAGGAGCAAGCCATGCGGAAAATCAATCTTTTCATATTCCTGATCTGTATTTTTTTCATCATTCCCGCTCTCTCATCGGGACAATCTTCCGTTAAACTTCCTGAGGTTTCCCTGGTTGAAAAACCTTCTCTCTCCTCTTTCGAAGCTATCCCGGAAAAGCTTGCACGGGTGCAGCCGCCGGTTCCGGAGGGCTGGAGAGAAGTGCCTTTTGAGGAAACCGCTCCCGATCCTGTCCTCACTCCCCAGGAGAAAAAACAGGGCTTCATGCTGTTTCAGCGCTTATATATGGAACCGGTGTATGCCAACACCAAGCCGCTTGCCGGGGAACGACTCCGCTCTCTCGTCGCATTCGCCGCTCCCGGCGAATTCGAGCCGCTCACCCTGGGGGTCTACCCTGTACGTCCGCTGAAAAATCTCCGGATCATCGTGTCACCTCTCAAAAGCGCCTCCGCCGAAATTCCCGCGTCCGCAGTGGAAACGCGCCTGGTCACCTGCTGGAACATCCGCTATCCCGGCTACAGCTCGACCGACACCTGGCGTCATACTCCCGAGCTTCTTGAGAAGGTGACCGAGCACTCCTCCCCGTCAGGGGAGTGCCAGCGCTGGTGGTTGAAAATTCATGTGCCGGAGAACGCCCGCCCCGGCCTCTACCGCGGGACAGTCACCGTGTTCGATGACGGCTGTGAGAAAGCGGTCGCGGTACCGCTCCTTCTCCGTGTGCTGGGGTTCAAGCTGGAGAAAGACCCGAACAAGCATTTCACTGCCTATTACTATGATATGTACAGCGTGGTCCCGAATTCACGGTCGAAGGACAACCCGGAATGGCTGGAAAAGGCTATGGCGAATGAGTATCGCACCATGGTCGAGTACGGGTTCGATATGCTCCCGACCGGCTACCTGCGCGCCGATGAGAACGGGCGCGCCATCCTGCGCCATCCCGAAATGATCGGTCAGATGATGCAGGCCGGCATGAAAGGACCCTATCCGGTCACCGCTGACGCCGTGGTGAAGCAGCTCTACAATAAAATGTCCGACGGCACTGTGGGGGCGCACTGGGCTATCAGCAAGATGCCCCCGGATGAATTCTATACCCGGTTGACCGAAGTGGTAAAGGCTTTCGAGAAAGAACGAAAGGCCAATGGCTGGCCGGAGTTCATCTACTGCCCGGTCGACGAGGTGCATGTCAGCGCCAGAACGTTCGGCATGAAGGTATACGCCGCCATGAAAGCCGCCGGTGTCCGCACCTACATCACCAAGGATCCCAAATCTCCGGATGCTGCCGATTACGCCCCCTCTGTAGACATCTGGTGTTCGCAGCCCTATTCGACACCTTACGAGAAGGTGGTCTCTTCGCAGAAGTACGAGTACTGGTGCTATCCGAACCATGTGGCCGGGGAGGTCAAGAATCCACGAGTCATGTGCCGCGGCGGGCGGATGACCTACGGTTACGGTTTCTGGCGGAGCGGTTATTCAACCCTCATTCCCTGGCACTGGCGGTGGCAGTCCGGCCCCGACCCGTTCGATTACCTCAAGGGAAACACCACCTCCGGCTGCGGCCAGCGGATCGACGATGACGGCACAGTCATTCCAACCGCCTACTGGGAATGCTTCCGCGAGGGGTACGATGACGCCCGGTATATCTACACTCTTGAGAATACAATTGTCCGGCGGGAAGGATCAACCGATCCCGCCTGCCGTAAGCTGACTTTAGAGGGGCGGAAACTCCTTCAGGGAATCTGGTCTTCCATCCGGGTGCAGGAAAAATACATGGATGACGGTCTCTGGGCTTCCGGCGATTTTGACGCCTGGCGCTGGCGCATGGCGGCGCTTACAGAAAAGCTGAACGCTTTCCCCGCGCTGAACCGGAACCAGGCCCCTTCCGTGCTGGTGGGCGACACGAAAGCCGGGGCAGAGGAAGCCGCCCCCGTTTCTTCTCCGGGAACTACGGGGGAAAAGGATGAGATACTCGATCTCGGCGATAATAACTTTGCCCGCTGGAAAAGCGGCACCACGGAAGGAAAAACCGCGGTGACTGACAAAGAAAGCCGCCACGGCGGCAAGTGCCTGAAATACGAGGTACTGGTTGATCACAATGTGGATGGCGGCGAGGGCGGGAAATACCCGGTCGGATGGCCGCGCCTGGTCATGGAGTTCTCTGAGGGTGAGCTTGACCTGACCCGGTATGACTACCTGTCCTTCTGGCTCAAAGTCGATTCAAACCGTGACGAGGTGGCCGATGACAGTACTCCGTTCTCCATAAACCTTCGCTCGTATCCGAGGGGCGGAAGCGCAGACATGCGGATGGACATCGGCGACCATCAGCGGGAATGGATTCCATTCCGCATACCCGTAACAGACCTGATCGGGAAATCCCCCTCGAACTCTTCGCCCTGGAAGTCGCTCCGAACGCTCCAGTTCGGAATCTCGGAGGCCAATTATACTCACGGCGCCCGGCTGGTGTTTTATCTGGATGAAATCTCCCTGGTCAAGCTGAAGACGCCCCGGATTCGCGCAGTCTCTGCTCCCCTCCATATCTGGGCGAACCGGCCCTCCCTGCCCGTTTCCTTCGATTTGCTGGGAATGGCCGGGGTGCAGCCGGGAAGCTACACCCTCCGGGTATCGCTGCTCGACAGCCGCGATAAGCCGGTCGCCTCTTCCGTGCAAGACCTTGAAAAGCCGAATCGGATAACCCTTGAGGCAGGCGCGCTCTCGCCGGGAAATTACCAGCTTCGCCTGGAAATCCGGGATAAAAGCGGGAAAGTGTGCTCTTCTCTGATACGAAATGTTTTGGGACTGGATGGGCCTGAGAGTGTTAATAATTAAGCAGAAAATGTGAAAAAGGCGCTTCAATTCGCGAAGCGCCGTTTTTAAAGATACTTTTGAAATACGGTTTCTCGCTAAGTCCTGGACGAAAAAGGTTCAGGATCTATCTGTCGTCTGTATTCTTTTTTCATTGACTTTGCGTAGAGATTATAGCGCCGTTTTCCCCCTCTTTTCCTTTACTTTGTTCACACCGAAGAAAATGAAGAACACCACCGTGGCGACCATGATGATGGATGCTCCGGAGGTGATATTGAACGCATAGGAAATCCACAATCCCGAAAAGGTGAACAATGCGCTGGCGATGAAAGAATACACCATCATACCCCCTAGCGAGCGTGAAAAGGTTTCGGCGATATAGGTCGGAATGGTGAGCAGGGCGATGACCAGTATCAGCCCGACAACCCGTATGGTCATGACCACGGTGAGGGCGGATATGGAGAGGAGAATGAAGTAGAGAAGCCTGACTTTCACCCCACGGAGGGCGGCATATTCCGCATCGTAGGAAAGCGCCAGGAAATCCTTGTAGAGTATGATAACGCCGAGGATGATTACCATGTCCAGCGCCAGGGCGAACCAGAGGTCGGCATGGGGAACCGTCAGGATGCTCCCGAACAGGTAGCTCATGAGATCGACGCTATACCCCGGGGAGAGGTCGATGCAGATGATGCCGAACGCCATTCCTGCCGCCCAGAGCGCCCCGATGATGCTGTCCGTACGGTATTTGCTCGTGAGGGTGAGCACCCCGATGATGAGGGCGATGAAGAGGGAAAAAAGCCCGGCCCCGAGGAGAGGGGGAATCCCGAGAAGAAACGCCAGTCCGATTCCGCCGTAGGCAGAGTGAGCAATCCCGCCGGAGATGAAAACCATGCGGTTAACCACCACAAGCGAGCCGATTACTCCGCAGGCCAGGCTGACGAGAACTCCGGCGATCAGGGCGTTTTGCATGAAATCATAGTGGAGAGCTTCTATCATGGAGTGTATTCCTCGCCGGAACGGTGAAGCTGCCTGTCTGCCTGTTCGCCGAGCAGCTCCACCGGACAGAAGTGTTCGAGGGATATTCCCGTCAGTTTGCCGAGCATTTCGGAGGACATAATCGGGGCATTGTGGACAAAAAGAGTGGTATTCACATGTGCCACCGATTTGGCAATCCCCAGGAGGATGTTCAGATCATGGCTGACTACCAGGATGGTCATGTTCTCGTTCAGTTTTTTCAGGATATCGTAGATCTTCTGCTGTCCTTCGATATCGATGCTGGCAGTTGGCTCGTCCAGAAGCAGAATATCCGGCTCCGAAGCAAGAGTCCGTGCGATGAAAACACGCTGGCGCTGTCCGCCGGAAAGGGAGCCGATTCTGCGGCTGCGGAATGCTCCCATATCCACCGTTTCCAGGGCATGCTGCGCTATCTCACGGTCGGTTTTCGTATAGCGCCAGAGCTTTTTAGGGTGCCCCAGCCTGCCCATCAGAGCTGCATCAATGACGGTTATGGGGAAATCACGGTTGTACGAGGTGTCCTGGGTAACATATCCCAGCCTATGGACGATTGCCGCTTCGCGGGAACGATGAAACCGTTTCGCGGGATCTTCCCCGAAAACCCGGACGGTTCCTTTCTTCGGTTGCAGCATGCCGAGAATAAGTTTCAAAAGGGTGGTTTTTCCGCCGCCGTTCGGTCCGATTACAGCCAGAAAATCATTCCGTTCCACTTTGAAGGTAATATCCTTCAGCACAGTTGCTGCTTCGCAGGAACGAAAAACCGTTTCCCCATTATAGGAAAACCAGACATTCTTCAATTCTATAACGGGTATCGAATTCATCATCACCTCAAAGCGGCTTTGAATTCTTCCGCTGCAGTCCTTAAATTTTTCGCCCAATTCTCCGCCATGGGATCTGCATACACCAGTCGGCCGTGAATTGCGTCTGCAATTGTCCGGGCGCTCCGGGCGGAAAATTGCGGCTGTACAAAGATAACAGTGATTTTCTGCTCGCGGGCGAGTTTTATCAATTTCATAAGCTCTGAGGGTTTCGGCTCCTTTCCAGCAATCTCTATGGGAATTTCCTTGAGACCGTAAGCCTGCGCAAAATATGCCCAGGCCGGATGAAACACCATAAATTTCCCATTTTCCCCCCTTAATAAGGGGGGTAGGGGGGATTTTGCCTGCTGACGGCCGTAAAAGAGCTTTTTCAAATCGGCGTCGAGGGAATCGATTTCAGCATTGAATCGGGTGAGATTCGCCCGGTATTCTTCAATGTGCGCCGGGTCGATTTTAGCAAGACCGTCGAAAATGGACTGAGCCTGAATTTTTACTAGAGGGGGGGAAAGCCAGATATGAATATCCATTCCGCTTTCGGGAGTTTCAGCGCGCACAAGTTCATGATATTCTTCCTGCGCCAGGGGAATCCTCGGAACATTTTCTTCGGTGTGTACGATGAGCAGCCGCGGATTGGTGGACTTGAAGCGGGGAAGCCAGGCATATTCGAAAGGAGCGCCGATGGCAAAATATACCCTCGCCCTGGAAAGCGCCAGAACCTCACGGGGTTTAGGTTCGTAGGTGTGAGGTTCCACTCCCGGCGGAACCATGACCGTTACCGCCACATGGGCGCCGCCGATTTTTTCCACAAAGTACTTCTGGGGTGCGATGCTTACCGCTGCCTGGACGGGAGCTTCCGCGCACCATGAGGGAAGACCGTTCAAGATGCTCACTGCGGAGAAAAGGAGTATTCCCGCAATATACCGCGTCAAGGTCATTCGGAATCCTCCGTCCGGCATTCCCGGCAGATGCCGGAGAGGGTGATGGAAATGTCGGTGATCTCGCAATCCCGGGCAAACCGTGTCATGGAAGAGGCGCTGGCATGATCAAGAAACTCCAGACAGGAAATCTTCCGGCATCTCAGACATTTGAAATGCGGATGCACCGGGTTGTGCAGGCAGGCGATTTCATAATAGAGCGTTCCGGTGTCGTCGGTGATCTCACGGATAAGACCTTTTTCACGGAAGGAGTTCAGCGTCCGATAAACGGTGGCCAGATCCATCCGGAGCGCCGATGAAACGCGTCCATGCAGCTCTGAGGCATTCACCGGGGTGCTGCTGGCGAGGATGCTCTGAAGAATCGCCAGTTTTCGCTCGGTGATCCGGATATGCCGGCTTTTCAGGAGTTCTTTACTATCGCAGTGTCTCATGATTGTAGTATATTACAGATGCAAATGATTTGCAAGAAGAAATGACTGTATCGAATAATATAGGTGACGACATATTTTATTGCGTTTCTTTTCAAAATAGATGCCGAAACGGTTGCTAAAAGATGCGCTGCGCTTTCATCGTTCCCGCGAAGCGGAAACAAGTTCGGCATGACACGTGCACTTCGACAAGCTCAGTGCTCGGTCAGAGGACTCTGAGCCTGTCGAAGAGTCCACTGCATCCTGAACTCGTTTCAGGATCTAAACACTCAAAACATGCGCAATTATTTATGTCGTCATGTATAATTAATAAAGTTTGCATTTTTTGCAGGGAATAATATTTTCCCGGAAAAAAAACATTCCTTTACACGCTGCTTCCGAAAAGTTTTATTATACGCATCAATGGAACAGCAAAATCAGGGGCCAACTCCACAAGGGAAAGGGTATGAAAAATGAAAATGAAAAAGGTTTTCCGGAGATTTCTTATCGCAGCCTTTATTCTGGGCGGTATTATGGGAGCCGTTTTTGCGCTCGCTGCCAGTGAATCCGGAAATATCAAAAACCCGGAAATGGTGAAAGAGGTTGCTTCCGGGAAACAGACCACCGCCAATGCGGCATGGTGGGGTTTTAATGATACTGATGCCACCGAGGCGCTCCAGTCAGCCATCAATTCCGGGGCGAAAAAAGTGATCGTTCCCAACATGGGTAAAGACTGGATGGTCAGGCCGATCAAGCTCGTCTCCAACCAGGAAATTGAATTTCATAAGGGTGTGGTGGTCACTGCCAAAAAAGGGGAGTTCAAAGGCGGTAACGACTGTCTTTTCCGGGCTGATAATCTTAAAAATATCACTTTGACCGGCTATGGCGCCATCCTGCGGATGCAAAAGGATGATTACATGAAGTCACCCTATCAGAAAGCGGAATGGCGGATGGTTCTGGAGTTCAGCAGTTGTGATAATATCAAAATCCTTGGATTGACCCTGAAGGACAGCGGCGGAGACGGTATTTACCTGGGAGTCGCCAATAAGGAAAAGCCTTACTGCAGCAATGTGCTCATCAAAGATGTGGTTTGCGATAATAACTACCGTCAGGGAATTAGTGTGATCAGCGCCAAAAATATGACCATAGAAAACTGTACTTTTAAAAACACCTGGGGAACCGCGCCTGAAGCAGGCATCGATCTGGAACCGAATTTTAACACTGAGGCGCTGTCTAACTGCCTTATAAAGAATTGTGTCTTCGAGAACAACAAGGGCGCAGGCATCGCTTTCTGGCTGTCTTCTCTTTCCCGGAAATCCGACCCTCTGTCGGTAAAATTTGAGAACTGCCGGATTACTTCGGAGAAAGGCGGAGGTATTTTTGTGGGTGGAATAAAAGAAGACGGCCCGCTTGGTTTGATCGAGTTTAACGGATGCAAGGTTGAAAATACCGCCTCTTACGGCGCGCAATTTTATGGAAAAGCCGCGGACCGGGCGCTGATACGGCTGCGGGACTGTTCCTGGAAAAATGTCGCGCTCTCCAGCAATGATGCCCCCGTTCAAATTGTGCTTAACAAGCGGGGAGAAACGGAAAAGCAGGGAGGCATCGATTTTGTCAACTGCCGCGTGGAAGATACCAAAAACCGTCCGGCGATCGCCGCGACCGGCAGAGATACCGGCTACACAGTGAAAAACCTTGCGGGAACAATAACGGTGAAAAATCCAAACGGCGCGAAGATGGATTTGGGCCCCATCACCGAAGAGATCGCTCTGAAAGTGAAGTAATGAAAAGCCTTGTTTAATCTCAGAATTCCTCGCAGCTTGCTGCGGGATTGGATCCCCCTGTCCTTTATAAAGGGGGGGCAACCGATATCAACGGCGTAGAATGGTTTTTCTATTTTATCCCCATTAGCAAGGGGGATGTCACCGAAGGTGACAGGGGGATCATCTTTATAACTTTGCCGCTCTGCTGCTTCTTTCATTTCACCGCAACATCGTTCACCTTTACCCGGCGCGCTTTACCGTCCGGTCCCTCGATGTTGAGAACGACTGTAAATGTCCCGGGTTTTTTGTATACATGGATGGGATTCTGCTCGGTGGAGGTTGCGCCGTCATCGAAATCCCAGAGCCAGGAAGTGATTTTCCCATACGAAAGATCTTTGAAAGCTACCATCCGGCGGTCCATATCCACCACCTTGAACGACCATTGCGCCTCGATGGGTTTGCGGAATTGCGGTTCCAGCGGCATTGGCCGGAAAGCGACCTGGCAGGAGGCATTGGAATCCATCCGCGTTTTGTGCGAAAGGTTCCAGAAACCGGTATAATTGCCCTCTTTGCTATCGTAGTCAAGGACCGACCACGAAAGCCCGATGTTCTTGTTTTCTTCCAGTTTCGATTCCACCGCCCCTTCCGGGCCGTCATAAGGGGCGTAATCGAATGGTGTGATCCAGAACTCAAGAATAAGATGGCCGCTCTCGCCTTCCTTGAAATTGTAAGAATAGGCGTGATTGGAGTAGGGGAGATCGCGGATCCACGGCTGGCAGCCCCAGACCATGGCCCAGTCTCTTCCCTCGCCGGGAGGAGTAAAAATGTGGTAATTCTGGGCGTGCACCCCTTTGAATCGGAAATGCGCTTCCATAGGATCCGCAATCTGGGGATTGTTGATGAAGTCGCCGCCGGAAAGGTCGCCGTCCACCACCACCTCGAAAATATCGCCGCGCTTATAGTACATGTTCCAGTAATTGTCATCCGCCTCATAGAGGAAATAGAGACGGTTCATTCCTTTCACCCAGCCAACTTTCACTTTTATCTTCAGGTCTTTCGGGTCGGGATTTCCGACATGACCCATGACCGTATCTTCAAGCTGATCGGAACCGAGGGCGTAGCTTTCCGGAACGATATTCCAGTCATCGGTCTTTCCGTCTATGCAGGGAATCTTGTCCGGCGGAAACTGAAAAATTTTAAACACCACATCCGGGCGTTCCAGCGCCGGGGCTTCGGTGCAGCCGAATAGAACGAGCATCAATGCAGCGGTCGCCATCCTGAGTACCATGAAAACATTCTCCTTTCAACGATATTTTTTAAATCTCTGAAAGCCTTTACAGGTATAAAGAAAAATATACAATTTTACAATGAAAAAGCATGGAAAATTTGTCGGTCTGCCTGTTTATCTTTAGAAAAAGGTTTTGATAGCAAATAATCCGGGAATCAGGTATATTCAGTTTTAATGAAGTAATGTAACTTAATATTTAGTGATTGCGCAAACAAGGGAGTTATTATGGGTAAAACAACGGGTCTGAGTATCCTGTGCTTTTTGTTATTATTGATGGCTTCATGCGGGAAAGAAAAGGGGAAAACCGAAACCGTTAAAAAAACGCCGGTTCAGATCGCTTTTGAATCAACCAGAAACGGCAATTTCGATATTTATATCATGAATGAAGATGGTTCCAATCCGGTCAGGCTGACCAAAGGACCCGGATGGAACCGCGCCCCCGCATGGTCTCCCGATGGGGAAAAAATCGTGTTTTACAGTGACCGCGGCGGTATTTCAGCCATGGAACTCTATTTCGTGAGCGAAGAAGGCGGTTTTCCGACCAAGCTCACTCAAACCAATATGTTGAACTATAATCCTGATTGGTCCCCGGATGGTCAAAAAATAGCTTTCCAATCCAATAACGACAACAACTGCGACATTTTTGTGATCAATATCGATGGGTCAAATATGGTAAATCTGACGAAAAGCCCCCGACTTGAAGAAGACCCCGCCTGGTCTCCTGACGGCAGGAAAATTGCATATACAATGAGGAAAGTGGATGGCCACACAGACATTTTTGTTATGGATGCCGACGGTTCGAATCGAATCGGATTGACTGAAGGTCCCGGTGATAATTATTCTCCGGCCTGGTCGCCGGACGGATCAAAAATCGTCTTTATTTCGGGGGCGAATAAAGCCACTAATATCAGTATAATGAACAGCGATGGGTCAAACAAAGTCCGGATCACGAAAGAGAACACGTATTTTGGGAAGCCTTCCTGGTTCCCCGATGGTAAAAAAATTGTTTTCGCCAAAGTTGAAAAAAACGACCGTGAGATATTTGTCATGAATCCGGACGGCACCGGCCAGGTGAACATCTCTAAAAATCTCGGCTTTGACGATTATCCGGCTGTTTCTCTTTTGAAAAAATAGAGCCTCAATACAGCCTTCCCTTCTCGAATTCATCCGCCATGGCCATGAAATTATCATATTTCGTGCCGACCGCAATGGAGTGGGTGGAGCCGAATATATACCTCCCGCCGGGTTTGTATTCCTCCATGGCGCGCTGCACATCCTTTTTGATATCCTCGGCCGTGCCGGAGACGAGGTTCTCCACTGAAATTCCTCCCCAGGGTGTGAAATATTGCCCGTACCCGGCTTTTATCCGCGCCAGGTCCATACCTGCACTCCGCTGGATGGATTGGTAGGCGTCGTATCCCGCTTCTACAAACATGTCCAGAAGCTTGGTGTTGTTTCCGCAGGCATGTTTCATCACCGGCAATCCGAATTTGTCATGAACATTCTTCACCCTGGCCCGGATGGCAGGAAGCGCGAATTCACGGAACATCGCCGGAGAGATGAACGGCCCCTGGGAGCTGGCGAAATCCTGTCCCCACCCGACTGCATCCTGACCGGGCCGGATGTACCGGCTGTCCAGAATATTGTTCTTTTTCACCTCATACTGAATGGCTGCATGGACAGTTTCAGGATTGTCCAGGTACTGCATGAGGCCATAAGTGAATCCTTCGCCGCCTTCCTCGATATTACCGTCGAGGAGAAAAATCCCCACTTCGCTGCCGGAAGGCCCCATGAGGAAGCGGTCGCGCCCGAATTCTGCGATGACCGCATCGACCACTTCGAAACAGCTCTCATCCACTGAAGGGACTGAAGGCTCGCCTTCGAAATCCGATGGCGCGTATGCCCTTTTCCCTACATTCGGATTATGGATTTTGGTAATATCTGCTGTCGTCTCGGAATATTTTACGATGGAACCATCGCGAAATTCCCATGTGTTCTCCCCGATCTTTTTCGGTTTCTCGAACTCAAAACCGCGCGGCGGAGCCACACTTGAAGCCATCGCTGCAACATTGATAATATCGAAACAGTCCATCTTTCGGAAGAATGCGATGGCATCCTCT
>JAUYCD010000248.1 GCA_030692375.1 Candidatus Latescibacter sp.
CAATCTGCAGCTCGACCTGCCTGACTGTCACCGCAGGCATGTTGATGGAAAGGGTGCAGGCGGCCTCGCAGGGAGCGGGACACACCCGGCCGGTGATTTCGGGGAAATTGTTGCAGGCGTGGAGAATCTCGTTCGCCTGCCTCCAGGAGCTGCGGGTCACCAACAGATTCCAGTCGGGGATACGGTTCTCAACCGGGCAGCCGAAGCTGTGGCAGTAGGGTATTCCGCAGTCACGGCAGCGGGAGGCCTGGATTTCCGCTTTCTCCGGGGGAAGAAGCGTTTCTATCTCACGGTAATCCTGAATCCGTTCCTCCACCGGCCGTTTCGGGGGATTTTCCCGACGGTGCTCCAAGTAGCTCGGCAGGAAGACCTCCTCTGTGGCAGGCATCGATTCATTTTCCTGGTTCTCCTCGAACCGTATGCGGCGCAGCGATTCACGGTAATCCACCGGCATGACCTTGGCGAAGAGGGGAAGCGAGGAATCCCAGCTCTCCAGAATCTTCCCGGCGCGGGCGCTTCCTGTGTGACGGTGATGGTTCTCGATGAGGTTACGGAGGAGAAGCTCGTCTTCCGGTGAAAGGACGCTTTCGATGTCCACCATGTCCAGGTTGCAGCGGGTATCGAACGTTTCCGATTCATTGTATACGAACGCGATGCCGCCGCTCATTCCTGCGGCGAAATTATTCCCGGTCTCGCCGAGCACTACCACTACTCCTCCGGTCATATACTCGCAGCCATGGTCGCCCACACTCTCCACCACCGCTACAGCCCCGCTGTTACGCACTGCAAAACGCTCACCCGCTGTGCCGTAGAGGTAGACCTCACCTCCTGTCGCGCCGTAGAGGACGACGTTCCCGGCAATGACATTTTCCCAAGGCTGGAAAAGGGCGCCTTCCGGCGGAGTGAGGATAATCCTTCCTCCGGACATTCCCTTGCCAAGGTAATCGTTGGCGATCCCCTCCAGGCGCAGGGTGACACCCGGAACAAGAAACGCCCCGAAGCTCTGCCCGGCGGTGCCCGTAAGATGGATATTCACCGTGCCGTCTGGGAGACCCTTCTCCCCGAAGCGCCGGATGATCTCCGCGGAAAGGGAGGTTCCCACCGTACGGTGGATATTACGCACTGCGGCCCGGATGGTGACAGGCTGCCCGGTTTCGAGTGCGGGGGCGGCAAGCGAAAAAATTTCCTTATCCAGCGCAGGCCGCTCTGTGTGCGCCGCCGATGAAAAACCGCATGCTGATTTGCAGCTTCCGTCTGCGGAGGGATAGAGGATCGCGGACAAATCCAGGGTTTTCGCTTTGTAATGTTGTATATCCGTCCGGGGTTCGAGCATCTCCGTATGCCCTATCATCTCCTCGGCCGTCCGGAACCCCAGCATAGCCATGTATTCACGGAGATCCTCAGCCAGAAAGCGCATCATGTTCATGACATGTTCGGGCCTTCCTGCGAAATGGGCGCGCAGATTCGGGTCCTGGGTGGCCACCCCGACAGAGCATGCGTTGAGATGACATTTCCGCAGAAGCACACACCCAAGAGATACCAGCGCCATGGTTCCGAACCCGAACTCATCGGCGCCCAGAAGCGCGGCGATGGCCAGGTCGCGGCCGGTTCTGAGCTGGCCGTCCACATGGATGCGCACCCCGGCCCGAAGATCGTTCCGGATGAGGGTCTGCTGGGTCTCCGCCAGGCCGAGCTCCCAGGGCAGCCCCACATGCTTTATGGAGGTGAGCGGGGAGGCTCCGGTGCCGCCGTCGCAGCCGGAAATCACCACAATATCCGCCTTGGCTTTTACCACTCCCGCCGCTACTGTGCCGACTCCGGCCTCGGAAACAAGCTTGACCGAGATTTTTCCCCGGGGATTCACCGCACGGAGGTCGTATATCAATTGTGCAAGGTCCTCGATCGAGTAAATATCATGGTGCGGCGGCGGCGAGATGAGAGTGACTCCGGGGGTGGAGTGACGAATCCGGGCGATTTCACGGGTCACCTTGTGACCGGGGAGCTGGCCCCCCTCGCCCGGTTTGGCGCCCTGGGCGATCTTGATCTGAAGCTCATCGGCATTGACCAGGTAATTCGTGGTGACTCCGAAGCGTCCCGAAGCCACCTGCTTTATTGCCGACCGCCGGTTGTCGCCGTTTCCGGAAGGGACATACCGCGCCGCGTCCTCGCCGCCTTCCCCGGAATTGCTCCGGGCGCCCAGACGGTTCATGGCGATGGCCAGGGTCTCGTGCGCCTCAGGGCTGAGCGAGCCCATGGACATGGCCGAGGTTGCGAACCGCTTCACAATGCTCTCGACAGGCTCAACCTCTTCGATGGGGACCGGGTTGCATTTTCTGAACTGCAGGAGGCTCCGCAGGGTTATCTGTTCATCGGACTGGTTGTCGATGATCCGTGTATACTCTTTGAATGCCCCATAGTCGTTCGACCTCACCGCATACTGAAGCCGGGATATGGCCCGTGGCGACCAGAGATGCTTTTCCCCTCCGCCTCTGACCTTGTAACCGCCGCCCGGTTCAAGACCCGCCCCGGCGGATTCCCCGGCAAAGGCATACCCATACCGTTCCAGGGTTTCACGGGCGATCTCCTCCAGGCCGATTCCCCCGATGCGTGAAACAGTCCCGGAAAAATATGTGTCTATAAGCTCACGCGAAAGACCGAGCGCCTCGAATATCTGCGCCCCGAAATAGCTGCGGATGGTGGATATGCCGATGCGGCTCATGGTTTTCATAAGCCCCTTTTTGATGGCGGTAATATAGGAGTCCACCGCCAAATCGGGCTTTGTGGGGATATCGTACAGGCCGTCCTCGCTGAGCCGCCGTATGGTGGAGAACGCCACATGGGGGCAGACTGCGCTCGCGCCGTATCCGATCAGGAGGGCAAAGTGCATGATCTCCCGCGCCTCGCCGGTTTCCACAATGAGCGACACCCGGGAGCGCTTTCCTTCCCTTACCAGGTGGTGGTGCAGTCCTGACACAGCCAGGAGTGAAGGGATTGGGGCATATTCCCTGTTCATGTTACGGTCGGTCAGGATGAGGAAGCTCACCCCGCTGTCCATCAACTTCTCCGCCCGCTCGAAACAAAAATCCAACGCCTTCCGGAGCGCTGCCCCGTCCCCATCCGACGGGAAGAGGATATCGATCTCTCCGGTGACGATATCCGGGTGGTTTGCCGAGCGCAGACGCCGCATGTCCTCCGGGGTCAGGATGGGGTGATGGAGCTTGAGCTGACGGCAGTGTTCCGGAGTTTCTGCGAGCAGGTTCCGCTCGTGGCCTGAAAACCGCATGAGCGACATAACCAGCTCTTCCCGGAGTGGGTCAATGGGCGGGTTGGTTACCTGGGCAAAAAGCTGTTTGAAGTAGGTGAACAGAAGCTGCGGGCGATGGGAGAGCACTGCAGGCGGGGTATCGTCGCCCATGGAGCCGACCGGTTCCTGGCCGTGCGCGCCCATGGGAGCCAGGATCATTTTCAGCTCCTCCTCGGTGTAGCCGAACGCCTGCTGTTTTCGAAGGAGGAGCGCCGGGGCCTCCGGCGGAATCTCTGTCGGAGCGAGCAGCCCCCGAAGCTCGATCTTGTTGTTTCTGACCCAGTGACGGTAGGGGCGCTGGCGGCATATTTTGGCCTTGATGACGTTGTCGGGTATGATACGGTTCTGCTCCAGGTCCAGAAGAAACATTTTCCCGGGCTGCAGACGGCCATGGGAGCGGATCCGGTCATCGGGGATATCGAGCACACCCGCCTCCGAGGCCAGCACCACAAGGCCGTCCCTGGTCACCGTATAGCGGGCGGGACGGAGACCGTTGCGGTCCAGGGTGGCGCCAACATAACGACCGTCGGTGAAAACCATCGCCGCAGGACCGTCCCAGGGCTCCATGAATGATGCATGGTACTCGTAAAAGGCGCGTTTGTCCTCGCTCATCACAAACTTTGAACCCCAGGCCTCGGGAATCATCATCATCATGGCGTGGGGCAGGGAGCGTCCGGCCATAATCAAAAGCTCCAGCGCATTGTCGAAAGAGGAGGAATCGCTCCCCCCGGGGGTGATGACCGGCTTGATTTTTTCAATATCGGAACCGAAGAGCGGTGAAGAGAATCCGGCTTCACGGGATAGCAGGTGGTTCTTGTTCCCTGAGAGTGTATTGATCTCCCCGTTATGCGCCATAAAGCGGAATGGATGGGCAAGATGCCAGGACGGAAAAGTATTGGTGCTGTATCGCTGGTGGATGAGAGCGAACGCGCTCCGGAAATCGGCATCCTGCAAGTCCGGGTAAAACAGGGGAAGGTCTTTCCCGTTCATGAAGCCCTTGTAGTTCAATGTGCGGGAGGACATGCTCGCCACATAAAAAGGATGGAATTCCGGGGCGTCAAGCGAGTCAATTTCTTTCTCGGCCACTCTCCTGATGACATACAGTTTCCGCTCGAAAGCCTCCGGGTCATACGATCCCCCGGCCATGAAAAGCTGGCGAACTCGCGGCTGTGTCAGGCGGGCGAGCTCTCCGAGATGGCGTGAATCCACCGGCACCTCGCGCCATCCAAGGACGGCGCACTGTTCCTCTTCGGCGATTCTTTCCAGGATGGATATGCAGCGTTCGGCGCTCTCTTTTTCCCCAGGGAGGAACATCATGGCGACACCGTAGCCGCCTTCCTCCGGGAGGTGAATGCCAAGGTTTCCGCATTCGCGCCTGAGGAACAGGTCGGGAATCCGCACCAGTATTCCGGCGCCGTCGCCGGTGGCCTGGTCGCTGTTCACCGCCCCGCGATGCTCCAGGTTCATAAGAACTTCCACCCCGTTTTCGATGATCTGATGCGAGGGGATGCCGTCGATACGGGCTACAAAACCGACCCCGCAGGTATCATGTTCAAATACAGGGTTGTATAAACCTTCCGGCTGCATTTTAGGTTCCATTATATTAATGTATTACCCCGCAGGAAGCTGTGAAATATAAGTCGAATACATATTCCACCGATTCCCCGGGGAGGTCAAGATAACGGGCTTTGGGATAAAACGAATAGAGAGATGGGAAGTTTCAGAGAAAACATGCAGAGTACGGAAACCAATGCAGTCAGGTATGAAAAACGCTTCTCTTTCACCGTGTTCTTTTAGTATCTTTACAGGATGGAAATTCCCCCTTATCCTCAATCGCACAAATATAGAGAGCTGCTGTGTTGAAAGTCAAGCAGGAACGGAGCTATATTTCTATATGTGATGACATATTTTATTGCGTTTCTTTTCAAATTAGATGCCGAAACAAGTTCGGCATGACACGTGTCATCCTGAACTCGTTTCAGGATCTAAACACTCAAAACATGCGCAATTATTTATGTCGTCATGTAAATATTTACGATCAAGGATTATCGCGTTTAGGAGGTTTGTTTGAAGGTTCTCGTTATCAACTGCGGCAGTTCTTCGGTGAAATACCAGCTTATGGATACAGCGGACGAATCGGTTCTGGCAAAGGGGCTGGTCGAGCGTATAGGATTTGAGGATGCCATTTTTACCCATATTCCGACGAACGGTGAGAAACAGGTGCAGACCCTGCCGGTGAAGAACCACGTCATCGCCATGAAATATGTACTGGACTGTCTTGTCGGCGAGGGTGGTGTAGTGAAAAGCCTGGCCCAGATCGGCGCTGTCGGGCACCGGTTTGTCAACGGCGGCAGGGAGTTTATCGAGCCGGTGACAGCCACCAGGCTGGTTCTGAAAAAGCTCCATGAAACTGCGGACCTCGCACCGCTCCATAACCCGGCGAACCTTCTGGGAATCGAGGCCTGCATGGCTGCCATGCCCGATACTCCGCAGGTAATAGTGTTCGACACCGGCTTCCATGCGCGAATACCGGCGAAGGCTTACATGTACGCCCTGCCGTACCGGTACTACGAAAAATACGGCATCCGGCGCTACGGCTTCCACGGTACCTCACACTACTATGTTTCCCACAGGGCGGCGGAGATTCTGGGAAAACCGATCGAGGAATTGAAGATCATCACCTGTCACCTCGGAAACGGCTGCTCTGTGGATGCGGTCAGGGACGGCTGGGCTGTGGACACCTCCATGGGATTCACCCCGCTAGAAGGGCTCATGATGGGTACCCGGACCGGCGATATCGACTGCGCCGCGCCCCTGTACATCATGAAAAAAGAGGGCATCTCCCCCGAAGAGATGGATACCATAATGAACAAGAAAAGCGGGCTCCTCGGTGTGACCGGAATCTCCTCGGATATGCGTGAGATCGAGAGCTCTGCGGAAAAAGGAAACGAGCTTGCCATACTGGCCCTGGACATGTACTGCTACCGGATAAAAAAATATATTTCAGCCTATACAGGTATTCTCGGCGGTCTGGATGTGCTGGTGTTTACCGCGGGAGTAGGAGAGCACAGTCCCCGGATCCGTGAAAAAGCCTGCGAGGGGCTTTCCTTCCTTGGTGTCGAGATTGATACGGAGAAGAACGCCCAAACCAGGGGCGGCGGCGCCGAGATCGGGAAAAAGGACTCCCGGATCCGCATCCTGGTTATCCCTACCAACGAGGAGCTGGTCATCGCCCGTGAGGCCGAAAGGAGAACCAGACTTTGAAAAAATCTAATAACACCTCGATACTAAAAGCGGTGATACTGTCAGTGTTCTTTATCTGCTCCCTTTCACCGGTTACCATTCAGTTCGCCTCAGCCGCAGAAAAAGACAAAAGCGAGGCCATCTCCCCCGATTTCTTCCCTATCTTTCCCTGCGACCCGCAGCACGGTTATCGGGCGCCATTCATTCAAAAGCGCACCTGGGGCCTGGAAAGCATCAAGGAATGCAACTATACCATGGCCGGATTTGTGCGCCCGGAAGACCTTCCCGAATGTGAAAAGCTCGGCCTGGCCGCGATCATGATCTCCGGCTCAGGGTTGATACGGGCCAAGGAATGGGGAAAATTCTCCGACGCCAAAATCGACAGCATCATAAAAAAGATGGTCGACGAGGCAGGCTCAAGCAAGGCGGTTTTCGGATTCCATATCACCGACGAGCCGGGCGCTTCCATGTTCCCCCAGGTAGCTAAGGCGGTGGCTGCGGTGAAGAAATACGCCCCCGGCAAGCTGGCATATCTCAACATCTACCCCAATTACGCCACTCTCGGTGCGAAGAATCTATCCCAAATGGAAACCGACAGTTATTCCGAATACCTGGAACGGTTCGTCCGGGAGGTCAAACCCCAGTTCATCAGCTATGATAACTACATGGTCGAATACTCCCAGGATTTACAGGACAGCGTCAAGGCGGCGAGCTACTATACCAATCTCATGGAGGTGCGCGCGCTTTCCTTGAAATACGATCTGCCGTTCTGGAATACGGTCTCCTCGAATCAGATACGCCCCACCGCCACCATTCCTTCACCGGCCAACCTGCGGTTTCAGGCTTACACCACCCTGGCTGCCGGCGGGAAAGGAGTCAAATGGTATACCTACTACTCCCGTGATGCCTACGGATATGCCCCTATAGACAAAGGCGACCGTAAAAGCCAGACCTGGTATTATGTGAAGGATGTGAACCGTGAGATTCTCACTCTCGCTCCGATTTTAATAGGATTGAAAACCACCGGGGTGTATTTCACAGCTCCTCTCCCGGTATCATCGCTTCCGGTGTTGCCGGGGGCGCTCATTCAGTCGGCGGAATCGGATGCGCCGCTGATGATCGGCGAGTTTGACGGTCCCGGCGGCGCCCGCTATACGATGGCGGTCAATCTCAGCCTTCAAAAGTCGGCAAAAGTAAGCCTCACGGCGAGAAGTTCCTCGGATACGTTGCAGCTCATTTCTGCGGCGGACGGCGCCCCCGCAGATTTGGATTCCAAAACCGGATTCTGGCTGACAGCGGGCCAGGGGGCTTTAATAAGGATGAAGTAGGAAGGATGAAGGATGAAAAAAATGCCTGTCCTTTTCTTTTTCCGCCGAAACTCACCCCCTGACCCCCTCTCTATGCTATAGAGGGGGAACTAGAAGGCTCGCAGTGTTATTCAAAAAATAGTCATGCCGAACTTGTTTCGGTTTCGAATCTGGTACTCTTACACCCAAAGGAGATCTTAATGTACCGCAGAATCGACGATTTTATCGAGGACTGGAAAACTGAAAGCGCCGCGACCGTCAAACTCCTGGATGCTCTCACCGATGCATCTCTCACTCATAAAGTATCACCGGAGGGGCGCACCCTGGGATTTCTCGCCTGGCATATTCCACTGAGCATTGTGGAGATGGCAAACCGGGCGGGACTCAAGGTGACAGGCCCGGCGGAGGATTCATCCGAACCGGCGCACTCCGCTGATATCGCAGAGACTTATCGTGATGCAGCCCGTCAGCTTTCAGAAAGCGTGAAAGTGAACTGGACCGATGCTTCCCTCGATGAGGAGCTGGACATGTACGGCCAGGTCTGGAAAAAAAGACACATCCTCGCCGTTCTTCTCCGCCACGAGGGGCACCATCGCGGCCAGATGACCGTTCTCATGCGCCAGGCCGGACTGAAAGTTCCCGGCATCTACGGCCCATCAAGGGAGGAATGGACATCGTACGGCATGCCGCCGCAGAAGTAGGGGCAGTCTTACAGCGGCCGCTCTTCCTTCGGAATCTCCACCACCAGGAGCGACGGATGGCCGAATGAGTTCCCCTTGCCGCTGAATTCCCCGTTCATTGCGCACACGAGGAACGAGCCGTCCTTCGAGATGTTCATCCCATACACTTCGCCCATGAAATAGCCGTACTTGTCGAAAAAGTAATCCTGAAGCCAGCAGAGCGCTTTGCGTTTGCCGGTTTTCACATCGAGCTGCACGATGGGAGCGTCGCCCTTCGGGTAGTAGTAAACATAGCGGCCGGTCTGGTCAATGGCCATCTGGAGGGTATCGCGGCCCTTGTCCCAGGTGGCGCCGAAAGGCTCGACCTGCGGTCCTTTCGGTCCTTCGGGCTTGAACTTGAACAGCGCGCCGTTCCAGGTCGCCCAATAGAACCAGCCGTCCATGGCCGGGCGCTCGGTGTGCCCGCGGGTAAGGCCGACATCTTTCGTGAACGGATTCACCGGCGGGGAAACCTCGTACCGCACGAATTTGTTGAATTCCGGGTCGAAACTCAAGAGGCGCGCCGCCTTGTCGTTCTTGTCAACGCTCCAGAATTTGCCGGTCTCCGCATCGAGGAGCATTGAGCGCTCCCACCAGTTCCAGCCTTTGGGCGGGCAGCCGGCGTACCGCACCTTCTTCTCGATGGTGTCCCAAGAGAGCACTGTCTCGAAGGAGCCGGTACCGACCAGGCGGCCCCGTCTGGTGTCCACATTGAAGCAGGGAAGATTGGAGGGGATCATGGGATTGCCCCAGTTTTTCGCCTCGTGGGAGTAAATATTGTAGCTGAGGAGCCAGCTCCCCCTGAACCCGTTTGCATACCATGAGGAATCGGGGATTGCGCCGTAATGGGTGGTCGCCCAGAGAGTGCCGTCGGGCATGATCCCCATCTCGCCGTGAATCTTGCCGTCGGTGTAGGATTTGTCCGTCCAGCCGAGGAGTTTCGAGACATCCACCACACGGTACAAGAGATTGCGGGCGGGGCTGTACTCGTAGATATTGAGCTGGCAGCCCATGCCCTTGTGGTCGCCCACGGAGAAGTAGAAGCGGTTGTCCTCGCTCCGGGTAACATACCCCCAGTTAGCCCAGCCCGCCATATACTGCATGCCTTCATCGGTAAAGTATTCGGGGGTCATGTTCGGCAGGATGCGGAGCTTGGCGGTCGGGGGAACCTTCGCCACGATGAAATCCCCAACCAGCTTTTCTTTGGGTGCATTAGGCGCGACGAGGAATTTCTCCGAGGTATCCACCACGAAATCGGTTTTCTCGCGGAGTTTCATCTTATCGAACTGTGCATTCAACTCGATACGTTTCTGCTCCTTCGCGGCGCGCTGTTGTGCGGGAAGAGCGGTGACGGTGAAACAGGCGAGAACGGTGAGGATGATGCAGGTACGGATTCTGGTCATGGTAGTTCTCCTTTCCTTGGATTGGATTTTTCATCAGAATTTCAGTTAATCTATCGGCCGCTCCTCTTTCGGTATCTCCACTACCAGAAGCGCCGGATGGCCGAACGCATCCCCCTTTCCAGAGAATTCCCCGTTCATGGCGCACACGAGGAATGAACCGTCTTTGGAAATATTCATACCATATACCTGGTCCATGAAATAGCCATATTTGTCGAAAAAGTAATCCTGCAGCCAGCAGAGCGCCTTGCGTTTGCCGGTTTTCACATCGAGTTGCACAATGGGGGCGTCACCTTTCGGGTAGTAATAAATATAGCGTCCGGTTTGGTCCATGGCCATCTGGAGGGTTACACGACCTTTGTCCCATGTGGTGCCGAATGGAACGACCTGTGGACCTTTGGGACCTTCCGGTTTGAATTTAAACATCGCGCCGTTCCCGGTCGTCCAATAGTACCACCCGTCCATTGCCGGGCGCTCTGTTGCGCGGCTTGTTATTGAAACCTCCTTTGTGAAAGGATTCGCCGATGGGGAAATTTCATAGCGCATGAATTTATTGAACTCTGGATCAAAACTCATTATGCGGAACTGTTTGTCATTATTGTCCACGTTCCAGAATTTGCCTGTTTCCTCATCAAGAAGCATGATGCGCTGTGCCCAGACCCAACCTTTTGGCGGGCTGCCGGCGTACCGAACCTTTTTTTCGATGGTATCCCAGCAGAGTACAGTCTCGAAGGAGCCGGTAGCTAAAAGTCTTCCACGTTTCGTGTCAACTTTGAAATACGGGAGGTTCGATGGGATCATGGGATTACCCAAATTTTTAGCCTCGTGAGAATAAATATTGTAGCTGAGGAGCCAGCTTCCCCTGAAACCGTTGGCGTACCAGGAAGAATCGGGGATGGCGCCATAATGAGTAGTTGCCCAGAGAGTGCCGTCGGGCATGATCCCCATCTCACCGTGAATCTTGCCGTCGGTATAGGTCTTGTCCTTCCAGCCCAGGAGTTTAGTGACATCCACCACAGAGTGCAGCAGGTTGCGGGCAGAGCTGTACTCATAGATATTAAGCTGGCAACCCATACCTCTATGGTCGCCAACCGAGAAAAAGAATCGGCTGTCCTCGCTCCGGATAACATGCCCCCAGTTAGCCCAACCCGCCATATATTGAGCTCCTTCTTCAGTGATGTATTCAGGGATCATGTTCGGCAGGATGCGAAGTTTCGCAATGGGAGGAACCTTCGCCACAACGAAATCTCCGACCAGCTTTTCTTTTGGCGAACTGGGGGCCAAGAGGAATTTCTCCGAGGTATCCATCACAAAATCGGTTTTTTCGCGGAGTTTCATCTTGTCGAACTGGGCGTTCAGTTCCATACGCTTCTTCTCCCTTTCGGCCTTCGTCTGGGCGGGAAGAGAAGAAACGGTGAAACAAGAGAGAACAATCAGGATGATGCATGTACGGATTCCGGTCATTGAAGTTCCTTCTTGAAAATTCGATGTTGAAAATATCCCCGGAGTTTATATACCCTTCATGGCTATAAAAAACTTATGTCATCAACGCTATCTTAAGAGAGTCATCTTCATGGTATTGGAAATGTCTCCCGATTTGATCGTGTAGAAATATACTCCTGCTGAAAACTTTGAGGCATTCCAAGTCGCGGAGTGAACACCTGCATTCAAGGTAGTGTTCACCAGTGTTGAGACTTTCTGTCCGGCAGAATTATATATTTCTAGGGTAGTTTTTGCCGTTTTAGGCAATGTGAAATTAATTGTGGTGCTCGGGTTGAAGGGATTCGGGGTGTTTTGGGACACCACAAAAGCAGAAGGAGAAACCTCCTCTACTCCCACATCTGTAGCAATTACACCACTTATGGAATCATGCTCCATATACCAAATGCCGTTTTGCATGGTAGTATCGTTTGATGACATATTGTCACAATAAATACCATCATACGCGCAACCGGTATCAACAAAAAATAGACCGCGTTTTGTTCTCGCGGTTTCACCGGCAAAAGCGAAATAATTAATTCCTGTGCCGTCAGGTCCCATAAGTGCAAAAGAGACAGCTCCTAAATCGTAAGATGGCGTAATACTGAACATATTTGCATCTATAGAATAAGAATAGCAGTAGGGCCCGGTATTGAAATCAAAACATACCCATGGTTTTTGTGAAGTTGGTTGCCAGTTAGTATCGTTCACATAGTCACCATTCTGGTTTACCCAGACAAAAAGGTCTGATTTATTTTCCACTGAGGGATTGATCATGGATTTTAAGCAAGAACCCGAGTGGTTCAGAAACAAGTAGCCATTTCTCTCATGAATCATTGTTGGGCCTCCAGCGCTCTGGCCACCGGCTTTATAATCATCCGGATGATACAACCATTCTGTAAGATCGAAGGTTGTCTGGATACTGCCGTCAAAGTCGATTTTATACAGTTTGTTACTGATTCCATCTTGATACTGGCCGTAATAGCCGGCATATATATAATTTCCGTCAGAAGTTGGTCCAGATCCCTGATAAATCGGCTGATTCCATGTTACCACTCCGTTGTCTCCAAAAGAAACTTCCAGAATAGAATTACCTTGGGGGACCCACTGATACTTATAAAGCCCTTCGATTTTTGAACTTGAATTATCGGCTTCTGCATAAAAGTATTTAGTATCGCCCGGGTGGCAATAGGTTCTGTATTTCAGCGTCCAACCGGTAGGAAGAGTAAATTTTGTAGTTTCATAAAGCGTGAGGTCTTCTGTACTGTTACCGATGGTCCATCGAGAGGTTACATTGTGAATCATTGGTTTATCAAGCGCCTTCCCGCCCGGACCTTTGGTCACTATATTCGTATCAGAGTATGGATACCATGTCCCATTTGCCACACGGGTTTTAGGGTTCTTATTGTCGTATCCCCATAGATAGTAGGTATATTCGCCCGCACCAAGTAAACCCCCGCCCTTCTCTCTACCACTCCAGTTGATAACGCTTTTCCCCACAGGCAAGGTGACAGCAGAAGAAAAATACATGCAGGTGTCAACCTTATTTACATAATGCCAACCAAGGAATCCGTTGCGGGTTTTAGTAATAAGGTTGGCCTTATCTTTCGTATACACAAAGAATATTACTCCGGCCATGGTCCCAGAAACAGTAACAGGAATCTCAAGGTTCTTACCATCAAAATTATACCGGATTTTAGAGGGAGCGTTAAGCTTGAGTAATGTAGGTTGAAAATTAGCTGCTATACTGTTAGAAGCGATAAATACGAACAATAAGGCAGAAATGATCGTTTTCATAGTAACCTTCTTCCCTTATTTATCAGAGTGTGTTATAAATTAAATCGATACATCTTTGTTGCATAAAGATAACCCATTGAATCACCTCCTAAAAATATGTATAGAATTTTACAAAATCAAAACAGATCCTTCAGCGGTACATCGATGCGATAGACCTCGAAACAGGAGGGTTTGCCCTTTGCTCCCAGCTTGTTGACTGCCCGGACACGAAGCGTGCTTTTCCCTGATGCAAGCGCCCAGGTCCAGCGGTCTCCTTCGATTTTTTTCCAACCATTATCATTCTCATCCATCTCGAAATGACTGAAATTCGGAGTATATGTCTCGAACCGCAGATACAGGTACTTGTTGCTGTGGGCAGTTGTGGCATCCACATGCACGAGATTGAGATCTGGCGCGATATCGCGGGGGCGGTCCGTATACCACGTGTACTGACGCATGGGAGGCGTACGGTCATCATAGTAACATATGTAACCATTCCAAGGCCACGAGGTGGCACCGTGCGTAAGCGGGAGGGGAAAAGGTTTTTCATAAAAATTGTTGCGCGGAACCGCGCGCATGTAAATAGAGAGCGTGAGACCCTCATACCATCCCCACTCAGGCTGGTGCCAGGTCGTCGAACTGCGGGACTCCGGCGGTTTCTTGTCCAGGGCCCTGATCCTTTCCTTCTGGTGTTCAAAACTGGTCAACTCGTTCATCCAGTCGATAGGTTTATCCGGATGAAGATATTCCTTGTTCATGTTGTGAAGTTCAAGCAGGCTCATTGGTATGAGCGTTTCATCGCTTACATCATTGTGATTCCCATAGCTTGACTCCATGTAGACCCACTTGCCAAAATCGTCGCTCCATAATTCAGCCATCTCGTGATTCATCCCGTTAATCAGCCGCCCCTGGATGCCATATGCCATGCACAGGCCCATCAGGAGATTGTTGAACTGTATGCACATGCCAACCGAACCGTGCTTGTCAATCCTGTCGAGAATGGAGAGTGCGTCCCACCCGGGATAGCCGGGCATCGGAGTCCCGTATTTGCGGGTAGTGCGGGTAGCGGCGTATTCCCGCAGTTTCACGATCTTCTCGAACTCGGTCTTGCTTCCCGCGACGACATCGTCGAGATTCTCGCGGGCACGAACCTCCTTGAACTCTGGACGGTCCCAAGGCTCCCATTCCCACGCGACGGATGAATACTTGATATCCGGATTCTCGCACCTGGCCACCTTGATGCTGGTGTGCTGCGGCATGCCCTCTAGAAGCTCGGCAGTAAGATGCGCCGATTTCACCACGGGAGATTTGAGCGGATTCGTTGTTGACAGCACCGCCCTGAGTTGAACGTACCGTCCGTCCATGACCCGGTCATCCATCTCAATGTCGACGGTAGAGCCGGTCCCGATCAGTTCGTACTGGCTCCAGTCACTGGAAAACGGCCCCGGATTTGTTCCTTTGCGAAGATAATACTCGACTGATGTTCCCTCTGGCACCTCAGACTGAACAGTGAGTTTCAGCTTTTTGAATATGCGTACCGGGACGATAAAGTCTTTCGCATCACCTCTCCAGAGGTCGATCACAGGGCTTTCCAGCCAGCCTGTTTTTACGTAGCGGTCGAGGCTTATCCGCGCTGTGTATTCGGCGAGAGTTTTCCCGAGGGGACCGAAAGGACTCTCCTTCCACGTCTCGCCGCCATCGGTGGACTTGAAAGAGGTTTTGCCAACTTCCTTTGGATCTCCGCCGCCATGCTCGAACTCATCGGCGCGTGCGAGGAATAATCTCCAACCCTCATCTTTGGAAGCGGCTTCAGGGCAATAAAACTCGATAACATTCCTGCCTTTTTTCAGCCACGCGGGAGGAAATTCCGTCCACCGGAACGAATTGTGAACCTTTTTGGGGTCCCATTTATCGACCTTGGCGTTATTACCGTTGACACTGAATCCGAGGGGATACTTTCCCTGGCCATACCAGGCGACAAGATAAGCCTTTTCTGCCCTTGGATCGTCGAGAACGAGCAATTTGCGGGACCTGTTTTTCCCCCAGATACTATCCATCCAGTCGCCTTTTTCACTGTCTCCCGCGCCGGGGGAATCGTTTTCGATGAGATCCATGTTGAACAGGTACACCCCACCCTGCGGATTTTTCATAAGCATGTGCATGAAACCGTTGTCATAGAGCATCTGGGCGTCGCCGCCCCATTTCGTGGTTACCGGATCTCCCCGGGCAGCAAAAGATATTCCCAATATGGCAACAAGAAAACCAGACAGAATCAGCGACCTCTTTTCCATTTATTCCTCCTCTTTTTTAAAAATTTAATCTCTATGGGTTGAATTCCCCGCCGCTTGCGGCGTATGAAAAGAATAAACCTAACAAGATACCCCGCTGCTTGCGGCGGGGAGTTTCATAGAATCCTTTTAATATCCTCTCTTATCTACAATCGCCCGCACATCCTTGTCGTAAGCGCTTCCTCCGATCAGGTGACCGCCCATGTCGAAGCCGGGTGTCATGTCTGCCTCGATCATGCGGGCGACAAACTGGGCGTTGGTAATCCAGAGAGCGAGAGCAAACAGGATGCCCGTGGTGGGGCATATCTTCTTATCGAAACCGGAGACACTGAGCGCACCCTCACGTTCGGGAGAGTACGTCTCTATGTGCCAGTCGGCTATCTTGGACAGGTCTTTGCCGGTGCTGCCCTCGGTCCGAGCAGGGCCGATGTTGATGACTTTGGCCCCGACTGCCTTGACCGCCAGAGCCATTTCATAGTTTTCCTTGACATCAGAGTGTTCGCCGGAGATGATGACAAAATGACCGGGCTTCAACCGGTCCTTGTAACTGCCTGGGGAGATACCCTGGCTCATGGGGAGGCCAGATGCTCTTTGTTCATTCTCTGCATCCATCTCGCAGCCGTAACTGTAATTCCAGTAGCGGCCGCCGCCCCTGACGTATTCCACCATCGCCTTCGCTGCCTCGTCGATATGGCCGAGATCGGCAAGAATTTTCTTCCCCCGCTTACAAATGAGATTCACATATTCGAGGGCGCGGTCGGTGGACCCCATCGCCGCACCTCCCCTGACGCGTGCCGCGATCTCGGCGGTGAGCATCCAATAAAAAATACCGACCCCCTGGACGCATAGGGGGAATGCCCGAACTGAAGGGATCTCAGGGTAGGACAGGACGCCGCTGGTGAACGGGACTCCGGAGGTGAGCACGAGGTCCGAACAATCTTCTGTCAAGAGGCCATCGGTGAAAAGTAATTGATTCGTTTGACTGAGCACACCCTTTGGGGTTGTTTTGTTGGGCACATAGGGAACTCTGACACCAACGGTGAAAGCGCCGCGGTCGTGGGCGTCTTTCACCCGCTTCTTAGTCCAATCGAACAAAAGAAAATCACCTTTTCCGATGGAAGCATACATCTCGTCAGTGGCGCTCCAACGCCAGGTGTCCAAGTAACCGGGATTGCCGGGACGGTCCTTACGTAGTTCCGTAGTAAGCATATGACCGAGCATCGCCTGACTGTAAAGCTTTTTGCCGTTTTTGATTGTTTCAGTTGCTTTGTCCGCCGCTTGACCGATTATTGGAAGCTCGCTGGTTGCCTGGCGCTCCCAGACCTTGGCCGCCCAGTCGAAATATTGCTCACCATAAGGCTTCTGTTTCGGTTGCAACACCTTTTCCGCATAAGACCCGATTGGCATAGTGTACCCGGTGAATCCCAGAGCCGATCCGGCCATAATTTTTTTGGAGAAAGTTCTCCGTCTCATTCAGAATATCCTTATTATGCAAGTTGTTCGAGATGGTTCAGCGACGAGAGAATGGAGATTAAAGAAACAAAAATATGATAAAAGTGAGGAATGTGCAAGATTTGTTCTCCCTAAATAGCGTTCAGGGACGGCGAACCACGCGGAACCCGAAATTGCCGAGCCTGCCGGACGGGGGGTTGACGGCCCGGGCTGCCGACCGGCAGACACTGCCGCCGCTGTACCAGGCGCCGCCGCGGACAATACGGTTTGAACCAAATAGTGCTCCTGTGGGATTTATAGCATTATTAGCGGAAGTGTAGTCTTCATACCAGTCATTGCACCACTCCCACGCATTCCCGTGCATGTCGTACAATCCCCATGCGTTCGGTGTTTTCCGGCCTACGGGATGTGACTTATTACTGCTGTTCGAGAAATACCACCCCGCGCGGGCAAGGTCGCTCTCGGTATCTCCCGTGTAATAATTCGTCGTTGTTCCCCCCCTGCATGCATACTCCCACTCAGCCTCTGTCGGTAGACGGAACCCGCTCTTCGTGAAATCGCAATCCCCGGTACCCTCGTTGTAGCACGGCTGCAATCCGGCTTTTGCGTTCAATGCATTACAGTACTTGATCGCTTCCCACCAACTCACCTTCTCCATAGGCAGATTATCATTCGATAATCCCTTGAAATACGGCATATTCGATCGAATGACAGTTTTGAATTGCCCCTGAGTGATCTCGTACGCGCTCATAGAAAATGCCGAAAGAGTGACCGTGTGGACAGGCTCGGCAATTCCCGTTTTCCCCATCGAAAAACTCCCGGCGGGGATCGAAACCATCTTGACTTCCGGTCCACGAGAGCTGCAGGATGGAAAGAGGAGAACAATGAGACTTACTGGCAGGATAAGGATCAGCGCGGTTCTTTTCATGGCGAAGCCTCTGCAAGTGGGAATTATCAATGCAATTGGAATGTGAGCCAATTGCAAAAGTCGAGATTATTTTACGCAGCCCCCTTCCTGTCCTTTGGACATCCTTCCCCCTGAAGGGGGCAGAAAAAGACTGTGGAGCAACGACTTCCCTTGCCCCACATCGGGGGGAAAGGGACTGAGGTTTAGGGGGCTAAAATTAACACTTTGCCTTTTTTAGTATAAAAACGACTTTTGCAATTGGCTCATGTAATATTTATAATCATTCCAGACTCCCGATATGAAGCTCCCCCTCGCCCGCGATTATCGTGGGAGAGGGGGAATGGGGGTGAGGGGACTTCATCACTCCCGGTTCTTTTTCTTCTCTTCCTCTCCGTACAGTTTTTCCATAATCGCTTTATCGCGGGCCATTTCCTTCTGAAGGGCTGCAATCCCGACGTAAGTACCGAGCTGCATGGATTCCACCGCGGTGCTGGGAACGATCACCAGGGTGGCGTTGTGTTTCAGCCCTTCGTAGAGCATGTTCATGGCGCGGAGGTGCAGGGCGGTGGGATTCTCTATGTAGACGCGGGAAGCCTGATCGAATTTCTCGGCGATCTGGCGTTCCGAATCGCCGAGGATGACCCGCGCCTGGCGCTCACGCTCGGCTTGTGCCTGCATGGACATGGCATCCTGGAGGCTGGTGGGGATGAGAACATCGCGAATTTCCACCGAAAGCACCTTGATTCCCCATGTCCCGATACGGCTGCCGATAATACGCTGGAGCTCCCCATCGATCTTTTCACGGCCTTCCAGCATCTCGGAGAGGACTGTTTTTCCGATCACATCGCGGAGTGCGGTCTGGGAAGCCCAGCCGATAGTGCTCTGGTAATCCTCCACTTCGAGCGCGGTTTTTACCGGATCGATCACCTGCCAGAAGAGCACGGCATCCACATCCACCGGCACCGTGTCCTTGGTAAGGGTCTTTTCCGCCTTGAACGATGTGGTGATCACCCGGAGGTCGATCCAGTATGGCAGGGTGTCGATGATCGGGATGATGAAAAAGAGTCCGGGACCTTCGAGGGCGCTGAATCTCCCCAGTCTCAGTTTGACCGCGCGCTCCCACTGGTTCGCCACCTTGATGGAGGCGGCCAGGATAAGTCCCACCAGGAAGGCTGCTCCGGCAATCCAGAAATCGACTGCCTTTCCGGTTGTTTTAAAAAGATAGAACGACACCGCTACACCCGCCCCGAAGATGAGAATGAACAGAAGGGCCGGAAGAGAACTTTGCTGCCTCATGGTAAACCTCCTTTACCCATCGAGCGTTAAAAGCAGGAGAACCACCGAAAATCTAAAGTACCCGAATATTTTAATGATGAAAACATGATAAGTCAAGCTGAAAGAAGGATTTCTTGACTTATCTGGGGGTTCTATATAAATTTTGGGATTGAATATGAATTTTAATATTCATTACCTTTTTTTGGAAAGATCCTCCCGTCACCTTCGGTGACACCCCCCTTGTTAAGGGGGGTG
>JAUYCD010000249.1 GCA_030692375.1 Candidatus Latescibacter sp.
AAGTCAATGCAATAAAGTTGGATTCATATTCCCCCCTTAACAAGGGGGGATGCCAAAGGCAGGGGGGATTTCTTCTTCCCGGCGAATAAAGATCCCCCCGCCGCTTGAGCGGCGACCCCCTTTTTAAGGGGGTAAAAAAAAGAAACTCCAGCACCAGACATTATCTGATTTACTTTACACTAGTTAGAAATCGATTGCCGGAGGAATGTTTCCTTTGTATACTTCTGAATCAAGGTTCAGACTTATTTTGCATCTTTGTGACTCTGCGAGAAAAAATCTTTACTCACAATCCGGGAAAGGAGTCAATGGTGAAAAGGTGTGCGTGTTACGGTTTGGCATCGGTGTTATTGTTTGGTTTGAGCGGCATGGCCTGGGGCCAGAAAACGGAAGCCGACCGGAAAGCCCAGGTAGAGCAGTACGACAAGAAACATGTCCGTTACTCCACCGGCATGTCAACCGATGCCTCCAAAGATTTTCTTAAAGTGCCTGACTCGTATGCTGGCAAGACAGATTTTATCATGGCGAAAGTCGTTCCCGAGATCGATTTTGCTCCTATCCGAAACCTTTGGCCGGAATTCTTCCCCGAGGACAACAAGGGTCTCTGGTCGTCATGGGGCGAGGTCACCCGCGGGCCGAACGGCAAATTCTACATGGCCGCCGGAGACCATCGCTGCAAGGACGGCCAGGTTTTCATCGTCGAATACGACGCTGCCGCAAAGGAGCAGCGGGTCGTAGTGGATGTGGGAAAAATCTGCGGCTGGAAGAAAGGGCAGTATGTGGACGGCAAGATACACGGGTGTATGAGTATCATGCCCGACGGCACTCTGGTCGCCGCCACCTGGAACGGCTCTCCGATCAAGCAGGAGTGGCTCGATCACGGATATGTCAAGGGCGGACACCTGCTGACGTATAATGTTCTGACCGGAAACGCCGAATATCACGGCAGCCCCTTTGTAGGCGACAGTTGGCCTTACCATGTTACCGACACCCAGACCGGGGTGTTCATGGCGGTCGGCGCTGAATATTATTTCATGGCCTACGATGTCAAACACCGGAAGCTCCTCTACGGCGGGATGCCCCCGGACGGCATAAAGTGGAATCTCCGCTCGACACTGCTCGACCTGAGAACCGGTATACTGTATGCCACGGACTCAAGCACCCCGGACAATTTCTTCATCAGCTACGACCAGCGCACCAACCACTTTGCCCGGCTCGCATGCAAAACCCCGCCCAATCCGGTCTCCGGCAAAAACTCCAATATGCGCGCCTATACCGAGCGGCGCACACCGGACGGCGTTTTCTACTGCATGGACCAGGTAGGAACGATGTTCAAATTCTGGCCGGACCAGGAGAAAACCGAAACCATCGGGGTGAACTGGGACAAATCCGGGGTCTATACCACCTCGGTGGATATCAGCCCGAAATTCCGATATGTCTACTATGTACCCGGCGCCCACGGCGAAGCCTACAAGCTCGGAGTTCCCGTGATCCAGTACGACACGAAAACCGGACAGAAAAAGGTGCTGGCCTTCCTGGACAAATTCTACCAGGACAACTACGGTTATGTTATGGCCGGAACCTTTGGCATCGAGCTTTCACCGGACGGCTCCCTGCTGGTCATCGAGATGAACGGGGGATTTGGGCCTCCGGCCAGCCGTTTCGAGCATCCTTCCATCATCGCGGTGCATATTCCGGAATCGGAAAGGGCGGAGTAAGGCTTGACTTTTTTAAAAGCTTGTGAAAAACTCTGTTTAATTGATAGATGCCGAAACGGTTTCATCGTTCCCGCGAAACGGCAACAAGTTCGGCATGACGTCATCCTGAACTCGTTTCAGGATCTATAATGACAATAAAAACCAACTTTTTCACAAGCCTTTATAATCATTATTTTATGTATCGTCCGTAAATCTTTCCATGAATTTTTAAAGCTTAAGGAGAGGGGGAGCTTTGAATATTCTGAGAAATATAATACTGTTATGTCTTTTCGCAAACAGCGCGAACGCCGCTGTTTATTATGAATACCATATAACAACTAATGCTCAATCTATTCCTGTTTCTTCAAGCCCCGATGACACTATTTCGCACACAAGCCTTACTTTTGGTCCTCGGTGAGATAAACAAATATTTCCATGAAATGCGCAAAGAAATATGTCGCCATGTACAAATCACCGATAGGGGAGTTTCGGGGGCGTTGTTTCAATAAGAAATTACTTTTTCTCATAGTATGTGCCGCCCTCTTGTTCCTCTTGCCGGCGTCCCCCTCCTGCGCCCTGGAATATGGCGAAACGCCATTGCTCATCGAACTCCTCCCCGGGGCTACTCACCTGTATCAGGGAGATACCAAAGAAGGCGCGGCATTCCTCGGTTTGGAGCTTCTCCTGGGAGCCGCCGCGGTCAGCGTGCACGGGAGGCTGGGGCATGACGGGAGGAAGGAGTGGAACATACCTCTCATCCTTGCCGGGCAGGTGTATGCGGCGGACAAGTGGAGGTTTTACCAGAAAACCCGGACACGGTACAGTCCCGCCGGACAAAAAAGTGGAGTACGGTTCGACCCATCCCCTCTGAACAGCTTTCTCCTTGCGCCGTTCGAACCGAAAAATATGACCTCTCCTCTGGTAATAGCTTGCGCTCTCTTCGGTATCGTTGATGGTATTGTCGCCTATCCGCAACACGCAAAACGGTTTGGCGACATATCCTCTGTGGGCGCTGTCGGAAACCGCCTGAACAGAACCCAGGGCACTTTGTACTACGAAACCTCTTCGGCCGCCCTCAGCTATGGCGCGGCAGTATCCGAAGAGATGCTCTACCGTGGAATTCTCTTGCCGGTTCTGGACCAGCGATACGGAAAAAGGGCCGGACTGTACGCATCTTCCGTCATTTTCGGAATACTGCACCTCACCAATCCTGACATCGAAAGACCGGTCTACTTTGTCAGTCAGGCGACCCTGGCGGGATTTCTATTCGGACGAATTGTGCAGCGTAACGGATACCTCTTGAGCGAGGCCATCGCCGGGCACTTCTGGTATGATTTCGCTTCTCTGACCACCACCTGGCTTCTGAATCCCAAAGAGAACCCCATCGGCCTCTCGATAGGGTTCCGGTATTGAAAAGCAAATAGATGCCGAAACAAGTTCGGCATGACACGTGTCATCCTGAACTCGTTTCAGGATCTAATTGCGCAATCATAGTATCACACTTATTAGTGGTTCAGACAGTTTTTACCTTGTCGATTTCAACTTTCTTTCAAAATTGTGATACAGATAACATTTTTTCAAAGACCTATTTGTATATGTCAACCATAAATTCTTTACTGTTCTATTTTCTTGCCAAAGAATTGACTTGACATTTAAGCGTCAATGTTTTTGTTTTAACTACATCAAAAAGCTGCTTGAGTATCAACTCACATAAATAAACGGTTTATCTAAGGAAATGGTTCTTTCCAGGGGAGGAAAAACACTATGAGGATAATTACCAGGCTCATCGCCGCGGTTTTTCTGGCAGTCATACTTGCCGGAATACCGGCGGCGGTGCAGGCCAGAGTCATGATGACAGGAATGATTAATCCGTCAAACGGATTCAGCTTCGACATCATCGAAACCGCTACATTCACCGTCGATGACTGGATATCCAGCAGGAATGTCTGGTGGCTTACCATCGACAACACTTCCGCCGGACCATCCGACACCCTTTCCATCACCTTCGCGGAAATCAATATCCATATCGGCTCCACCCGTTACCCGGACATCATCGGTACCGGGGCCTCTCCTGCTAAAATCTATCTTATAGGTTCCGGCAGCCGCTACTTCCGTCAGAATAATCCGCTTCGCACCAATGAAAAAATGGTGGTGGACAATACCATGGTTTCAGGCGGCGGGAATTATGTAAGCGGGAAATGGAGCACTGCTTTCAAGGATGAGGTTGTCCGTATCGGATTTCTCCCCGAAGGAACGTACACCATGGAGTTTTCCCTCCATGGGAACTACAGCGACGGGCGGTCGTTCGACAATGATGTGGATCGGATTTCCGCTACTATCCAAATCAAAAATCCGAGGCCTCCCGAGCTGGTTTCTCCGGTTCACATGACCGAGGATGCAGTTTCGGTTCCCCGTTTCACCTGGCAGGCGCCTCAGATTTCCGACCTTTCCCAACTGGGCAAGGCCATAAGAACCTTCTATACATTGACGGTCTGGAAAATGTTTTCGGAAAACGGCGCCTTTCTTACCCAGTTTGAAGCGATCCGGCGTATTCCGATCTGGAAACTCACCGACCTGACCGTCCCCTCTGCAGATTTCGATCCTGGCACCTCCCGTGAAGAGCTGGTCAGCGGACGGAGATACTGCTGGCAGGTACAGGCTTTCGACAGCATGGGGCGGGTTATCGGCTCCACCAACGAGGGAAAAAGCGATGTCTGGCAGTTCACCGTTCGGTTTGTGCCATTGACCGTGAATCAGCCGATATTGTTCAATCCCCTGAGATTTTCCTGGACCGCCGCCCAGGCGGGAGGAAGCACGATTCTCTATAACGTTTCCATCGCCGATAACCAGGGTTTCGCACGGGCATACATAAGCCGCGGGCAGACTTTAACCAGCTTCAACTATCCCTCCGACGCCCCGGCGCTCACCCCTGGCAAGCCCTGCTACATCCGGATTCAGGTAACTGATGACAAGGGGATTCCGATCGGTGTTCCCACCCAGGAGACAGTCACCATCCCTCTCTCCGAACTGGTACTGCTCTCTCCCGATGACAATTTCTCCTCTTCCACTCTCACTCCGGCTTTCCGGTGGAGGGGGGATGCAAAGAATTATGTGGTTACCGTTTCCCAGGAAGGTACCCGCTGGTCGTATGCCTCTCAGAAAACCCAGGAAACAAGCTGGACCTATGACGGGGAGGAACTGAAACGCGGTCAGACCTATTCCTGGAAGGTGACCCCGACCGATGATAACGGCAATCTGCTTGGAACAGGATCGGAAGCCCGGCGGTTCACCATCCCGGTCGAAGGACAGATCACCCTTGTCAGCCCGGTCAATACAAGAATAGATACCATATTCCCTACCTTTACCTGGAATGCCCCGAGCACCGGCGGCGAGGGGATAACCTATATCCTGACTATCTATACGGAAACCGGGACCGTAGCGCATACCGCAAGTGTCACCGGGACTGCCTACCAGTATCCCCAGACCGGAACGATGCTCTCCTATGCCGCCAAATACCTCTGGGATGTGCGAGCCCAGAGGAACGGCGCCGATTTGGGCACCAAAAGCGCGCAGGCTTCGTTCATAACCCCGTTTGTGACGCCTGCCGCCGGCGCCGAGGTTTCTCTCGATGATGTGGGCGCGGCCATCAAACTACTGGCGGCCGATTTTCCCCAAATCGCCGCTTTGAAGAATAAGACAGTCACCGAAATGAAGGATAAAAACGGCCCGGTCACACCCGCGCAGCTCCGTGATCTGCTCGACAAATTCAAAATCAAATCCGTGACCATAAAGTGAGACCGCGATGCGAAGTATACAGGTGATAAAAACCGACAACTACGGGAAGATACCTATGAATAAGAGATTTCTGCAGTGGAGAGTTTTACTCCTGTTGCTTGCCATCCTGGCATTTCTGCCGGGCGCGGTCTGGCCGCAGCAGGGACCGACGCCGGTAGCGGTGATCAAAAACATCAACGGCAAAGCCGATTACCGTAAGGACGACAAAGACAACTGGAAACCTGCCAAGGTGGGAGATAAACTCTTTGAGGGCTACCAGCTCCGGACGGAAACCGGGAACAAGGCAGTGATTGTGTATGCTGCAACCGCTTCACGGGTTCTGGTGAACGAGAATACCCAGATAGAAGTTCAAGCCCAGGCAACTACCCCCGGCGTCAAGCCTGCCAAGGATCGTACCAAGCTCATGATGGGAGAAATCTACTCTCAGGTTACGGGGAAGAACTACGAAGTGGAAACCCCTTCGTCGGTGGCTTCGGTTCGCGGAACGATATTCGATTCCAAATATGATCTCGACAGCGGGGAGGCTACTTTCCTCGGTATGCAGGGTGTGGTCGAGGTCAGGGACCTTATGAATCAGCTCGGAACAGTGCTCCTGAAGCAGATGCAAATGACTACTGTGAAGAGAAATGAGAAGCCCAAGGATCCGGTGGATGTATCGAAGGATGACGCGAACAAGAGAACCAACTGGACCAAGGGAGCGGAACCTAAGTGGAAGCTGAACATGGTGCCTGAAGGCGGAGCCAGCCATGAAGTGGAAACCACCTTCACCCTGTCGCTTTACACAATGGACGCCAAGACCGGGTCGATGGATTCCGGAGCTTCGCTCGATATCAAATCGTTTACAGCCAGCTCCGATATAATCGATTTCTCCACCGACAAGGGCAAGAACTGGACAACGACTCCTCAGATCAGGATTTCCGGCGGCGCAGCATCGCTCCTCGCACGTGTGAAAGCCGAAGGAACGGTGGAAATCACCGCTACTACGGATGATGCGCAGCCTGCTTCGTCCACACTCACGGTCGCCAAGGCAAAGCAAAGAAGAACCATAGATATCAATTTTGCTGATCCGAACGGCCAAAATCCAAAGACACTTACCCTGGAGCTTGAGGAAAAATGACACAGCCTCTGAAAAGAAAAGAAGACGCGGCCCGGCTCCATCCGCGCCGCGCAAGCCTGGTGATCATCCCCATTGCGCTCCTGGCAGCCCTTTGGAGCACGATGGCCGGCGCCGACTCACTGCCTCCCCAGATCAACATGTATATGAACACCGAGGAGCGTGAGCCGGGGGTGATCAAAACCACGGTCATGGACGATACCAAGGTATCGAAAGTGACCCTGTATTACCGTACACCCGGTGAAATCCGGTATAATTCCATTGACATGAAACACCGGGATGATCTGTACTACCGGGAGCTCAAACGTGAATTCGGCGTAAGCGGAACGGTGGAATACTACATTCTTGCCCAGGATGCCTCGGGCAATCAAACCTCCCAGCCGCCGGTCAACCCGGAAGAGCGTCCCATGCGCACGGCTTTGGACGCGAATGTAAACCAGTCTGCTGAAGAGGTGGTCCTCTCAAGCCCCGAACCGGGAACCATGGTGCTATCCGGCGATCAGTTGGTCATTGTGACCTTCTACAAAACCGACCGTGAGGTGGATATGGCCACCGTCCGGTTCAGACTGGACGACCGCGACCGTACCCGCGATGCGCAGATTCAGGACAACATGATCATCTGGCAGCCGCGCTATCCCCTGGTTGACGGCACCCACATGATCGAGGTCATTGCCCGCGACACCAGTGGTAATGCGGTCGGCCCGAATGTCTGGACATTCCAGGTCAAGAGCAAGATTCAGCTCCCCCTGGGCGCCAAAGGGAATTTCTTCATGGGCCTTCAGCGCGATGACCGTTCCAATAAATCCTCCGGTATAGTGCCCCTTTACAACAATCGGATCGATCTCGGGCTTGAAGGGGAAAAGAGCTGGCTTTCCTGGAATGCCGGAGTCATGCTTTCGAGCGAGGATATGTCTTTCCTCACAAGCGAGAAGCTGGCGCCTACCCAGCCGGTCAGCCGGTTTTATTTCGATGCCCGGTCCCGTAATTTACGGGTGCATTTCGGGGATGACAATCCCAATTTCAGCGACCTTTCCCTGAACGGCATCCTGGTGCGCGGTCTTTCCGCATCGTATAAATCCAATTACTTGAATGTAGACCTGGTTCGCGGATACAACCAGCGGAATATCGGCGATGAAGTGGAAGTCGTACAGGGAGTTTCCAATGTGAACGCCGCAAGCTATGTCGATCAATCAGGCCAGGCGGTGGACATCTCCTCCATGCCTTTCCAGAGAATCATCCAGGATTCGAACGGAGTATTCCATGTCTATGAATTCAGCCAGGGTTCGCTCAAACGGAATATAACCGCGCTCAAGCTGGATATTTCTCCCGTGCGGAACCGGTACGCCACCTGGAATTTCGGGATCAATCTCTTCACCGCCGAGGATGATTCCACTTCGCTCAAGTACGCTTACAACGACAGCTTAAAGACACGTTACGCCTATTATAATTTCGCCAACAGCCAGCCCGACAGCTTCGTGACAGAGTACAATCCCAAGAAAAACTGGGTGGGTACGGTTCAGACCTCTTTAAGGTTCAATAACAACCGCTCGGTCGTCACAGCGGAGTTCGGCGGAACCCTGGTCACCGACAATATGTTCGGGGTGGTCTCTGAAGATATAAAAAGCGAGCTGCCTACTCAGATCAGCGACAAGCTGTTCCGCTTCAACGGCTCGACTCAGACCTCGTTCGACAAGATGAAGCTCAAGGACAACGTGGGCAAGGGAGTCCTTGACGCCCTCACCTCGGTGTACTCATTAAAACTTATGACTCCTCTGCCTATTCCGAAACTGAGCAGCCGGTTTCGCGGAGAGGTCTACCGGATACCCACCCATTATGTATCCCTGGGTAATCCGAATCAGAAAACCGACATAGGCGGATACAAGCTCGATCTCAGGTCACAGGCGCTGAAGGATCAGGTGTCCCTCGATCTGGGATATGAAGTCTACTCCGACAACCTTGACAGCGAACGGCAACAGTTCGGCGCTCCGGACAACACGGGAAATCCGACGCAGAAGGATCTGACCAAGGATACGAAAACCGCCAATGTCACTGTCAGTTATCGCCCGCAGATTCTTCCGGACTATGCACCCAATATGTCCATCGGGTATCGTACCTATACCGCGGTCAACAATCTCGACTTGGTGAACAATACCGTGGTGAACCCCGGCGACAAGAGCAAAATCCCGGACTGGAGCAAGAAACTTGACATGTTCACAAATACGCTCATGCTTACCCTGGGCGGCATCGTTCCGGTCGGCGAACAGCGTCATGCGGCGACTGTCAGCATATCGACCATGGCCATCGGCGACAACCGTGATGTGGCCTCGTATGTTAAGAACGAATCAGACAACACCACGGTGATGCTCAACGTGAATTCGGCCATAAACCCGCTTCCCCTGTCCCTGAACATCACCCTGGGACAGACCGGGAACAAAGCCTATTATCAGATCACTCCCACGGACGGCTCCTCGCCTTCCCGCAAGAGCCTGACCACCGATATCACCATGGTGAATCTGACTGCCACCTACAAGTGGTTCCGCGACCGCCGTATGAGCACCCTGGCCGGATTCGGCTTCATCGGGTCTTCCAACGGCGATACCGGCACGCACCGTATCGACAACACCAAAACCACAGTGCGGTTTGAAGCCGAGTACAAGGTCAATCAGATGACTGCGGCCGGGGCATCGCTGAGATTCCTCAACTTTACCGATACCGTAAACAAGGTGAATAATTTTACCGAGCCGATTCTCGGATTTACGCTGCGGTCGAATTTTTAAACGAAGGGGGCCGGTGAAAACCGGCCCTTTTTGTGGTGCGCCCGGCAGGGCGCACCACCAAAAAAAGGCACCCCTTTCGGAATGCCTTTTCGTTTTTTTTCACAATTCACCAATCACACGGTCATGATCTCTTTTTCCTTGGCCTGGATGACCTTGTCCACCTCTTTGATATGCTCATCGGTAATTTCCTGGGCTTCTTTTTCACCCCGGTGCATATCGTCTTCAGTGATTTTTCCCGCCTTTTCGGAGGCTTTGATCTTCTCGATCGCTTCACGCCGGATGTTGCGGATAGCGACGCGGGTGTCTTCGCCAATTTTTTTTACCACCTTGAGAATCTCTCTGCGGCGCTCCTCGGTAAGAGACGGAATGGGGATCCGTATGGCTCGGCCGTCGTTATTCGGATTGAGGCCGAGATCGCTGGCCCGAATCGCTTTCTCGACTGCGGAGAGCGTGTTCTGCTGGAACGGCTGTACCATGATAGTCTTGGCATCGGGGACCGAAACGGCTGCGACTTGTTTGATGGGAGTCATAACCCCGTAAAAATCCACTTTCACCGTATCCAGCAACGCTGCGGAAGCCCGTCCGGTGCGGATGGTCGTCAGTTCATGGCTTAAGTGTTCGATGGCTTTTTTCATGTGGTCGACAGTGACTTTTTTCAGTTCCTTATCCATTGATTTCCTCCTTTACAATCGTCCCCACCGGTTCTCCGTTCACTACCCGGAGGAGGTTCCCTTCCACAGTAAGATTGAACACCACGATGGGAATTTTGTTTTCACGGCACATGGCGATGGCTGTCGCATCCATGACGCCGAGACCCTGTTCAAGAACCGCATTGAACGAGACTGTATCGAATTTTTTAAAGGCAGGATTCAGAACAGGATCGCCTTCATACACCCCATCCACCTTGGTGCCTTTGAGAATGACATCAGCCTTGATCTGCACCGCCCGCAGCGCCGCAGCGGTATCGGTCGAAAAATAGGGATTCCCTGTTCCTCCCGCAAATATAACGATTCGGCCTTTTTCCAAGTGACGGACCGCGCGGCGGCTGATGAACGGTTCCGCAAGCTGCACCATGGTAATGGCGGACATGAGCCTGGTATATACATTCTTTTTTTCCAGGGCATCCTGGAGGGCAAGGCCGTTTATTATGGTGGCGAGCATACCCATGTAATCGGCGTTTACCCGATCCATGCCTTTCGCTGAGGCCCGAAGCCCGCGGAATATATTTCCCCCGCCGACCACCAAAGCAACCTGCACCCCCAGGGTATAGACTGCCTTGATCTGACAGCAGATGGAATCAATCGCTGCGCTGTCAATGCCAAAACCCTGCTTTCCGGCGAGGGCTTCACCGGAAAGTTTTAAAAGTATCCGTTTATAAGCTGGCATGTATATCCCTTATCCGTCCCGGCCGGGAGAAGTGAGTTGTTCCCACCCCCGGACCAGCTACTATGCTCCGACCTGGAACCGGGAGAAACGGTTGACAATAATGTTTTCGCCGATCACTGCGATAAGATTCTGCAGCATATCTTTGATGGTGATCTTTTTGGTTTCGTCCCTGATATAAACCTGGTTCAACAGGCAGGATTCGGCATAGAATTTTTTCAGACGCCCATCTATGATTTTGTCCACAAATTCCGGTTTCTTCCCTTCGTTCAGGGCCTGACAGCGGTAAATCTCCCGCTCCTTCTCCACAATCGCGGGATCAATGTCCTCTTCAGAGATAGACAATGGATTTGTGGCGGCTATATGCATTGCCAGATTACGGGCGAATTCCTGAAATTTCTCGTTACGGGATACAAAGTCCGTTTCGCAGTCGACTTCCACCATGACGCCAAGTTTGGCGCCTGGATGTATATAGGTGGCGATATACCCCTGGTTGGTGGCGCGGCCGGAGCGTTTCTGCGCCAGCGCAATCCCCTTCTGACGGAGGATGGTGATCGCTTTTTCCACATCCCCCTGGGCATCCGCCAACGCTTTTTTGCAGTCCATCATGCCTGCGCCTGTCTTCTGGCGAAGGTCCATGACATCTTTTGCGGAAATATCCATATGGAGTTCCTTTCCTCATGTATGTAGATGCCGAAACGGTTTCATCGTTCCCGCGAAGCGGCAACAATTTCGTAGTTCGGTTTTCAAACAGTCGCTTTCGGCTTGGCGTCGCCTTCACGCCGGCTTTTGGGGGGTCTAGCCCTGATAATCGGGCGAATCACCCGCCCGGTCACCTCTTCTTCCGTTTCTTTCACTTTCTTTTTCCGCGACCTTTTCCGGTCATCCTTATCCGGTTCTTCTCCCAGAGTTTCTACGGTTTCAATGACCTGTTCGCGATCGACAGCGGCCACTCTCCGGCGCTCGGGTTTACCTTCGGCACTTTCTCCGCTTCCTTCGGCAGGCTGTTCCTTTTCAGCGATAGCGCCCTCATCCACCTGTAACTGGATGCCCTCGTTAATGGAATCTGTAATATTAGTAAGGATGAGTTTGATCGATCGGATGGCGTCATCATTGCCCGGAATGGGATAGGTTATAGGATCGGGATCGCAGTTGGTATCCAGAATGGCGCAGACCGGAATTCCGAGACGGTTAGCTTCGCTGACCGCGATATTCTCTTTTTTGGTATCCACCACGATGAGGAGACCCGGGAGGCGGTTCATGAGGCGAATACCGGCAAGAACCGAGTTCAGGCGTTCGCGCTGTTTTTCAAGGGTCAGGACTTCTTTTTTTGTGAGATGCTCGTAAGTCCCGTCGGTAGACATCTTGTCGAGATGATCGAGCCGTTTTACGCTCTGGCGAATGGTGCGGAAATTGGTGAGCATGCCGCCCAGCCAGCGGCTGGTGATGTAGAACTGTCCGCTGCGTTCCGCTTCTTCCCTGATGATGACGGCAGCCTGGGGTTTCGTACCGACATAGAGGATGGATTCACCGCGGGCTGCGATTTCCCGTATGGCTTCACAGGCTTTGTTCAATGTGGCAAGAGTTTTCTGGAGATCGATGATGTAGATGCCGTTACGTTCGGTGAAGATGAATTTCTTCATCTTGGGATTCCAGCGCCTTGTCTGATGACCAAAGTGTACGCCGGATTCCAGGAGATCCTTGATGGTAATCTCAGTCAAATTGAAACCTCGTTGTTCGGTGTGTTATACCTCCGTTCCGGTCAACCTTCCGGGTAACCGCTCATGAGCGGCACAGACCCGGGTGTCACGGAACGTGTGTGATAGATAAAAGCAGCTTTTACCGTTTGGAGAACTGATAAGCTCTCCGGGCCCCGGCAAGACCGTATTTCTTCCGCTCTTTAATCCGTGAGTCTCTGGTAACCAGTCCGGCTTTCTTGAGCACGGGCCGCAGTCCGGCGTCCATGATCAAGAGCGCCCGAGTGATACCGTGCCGTAAAGCGCCTGCCTGGCCGGAAAGCCCGCCGCCGTTGACATTGGCGATAATATCGAACCTGCCGATGTTGGAAGTCAGCTCAAGCGGCTGCTCGATGAGGAGAATCGAGGTCAGACGGTGAAAATAATCCGGCGCATTTTTGCCGTTGACGATGATCTTGCCTGTTCCGGGTAAAAGACGCACCCGGGCAATGGCGTTCTTGCGTTTTCCCGTTGCTACAAATACTAATTCAGCCACACTACCTTCCTTTCATTTACAGTGCATACATTTCAGGCTTCTGCGCCTGATGATCATGGTCGGGACCGGCAAAGACGCGCAATTTTTTAAACATCTGACGGCCCAGAGTGTTGTGCGGAAGCATTCCTTTGATGGCTCTTTCCACAATCCGTTCCGGATACTTGGCTTTAATGTCCTTGAATGCCAGAAATTTGTTATGGCCCACATAGCCGGTGCTCACCACAAAATACGTTTTCTTCCCCTCCTTATTGGCAGTGAGGCGAATCTTGTCGGCGTTGACCACGATCACGTAATCTCCGGCATCGACATTTGGCTGAAAGATCGGCTTCTTCTTGCCGCGCAGGATGGCGGCAGCCTCGGCGGCCAGCCTTCCCAGTATCTTGCCCTCGGCATCGATCACAAACCACTTGCGCTCGATCTCGGCAGGTTTTGTAACATAGGTTTTCATCCGATACTCCTTTAAGGTGTATTTTCGCTTATAGAGACTGCAAATATAATAAATTACATTTTAATCGTCAATGTTTTTTCGGAGAAAAAAGGAGAGGCAGGTGGGTTTGTTTTATTGAAGCAGCGGATTACGCGGATAAACGGAGATAGAAATTATTACATTTCGAACATATTTTATTGAGTTTCTTCTCAAAATAGATGCCAAATAGATGCCGAAACAAGTTCGGCATGACACGTGTCATCCTGAACTCGTTGCCGCTTCGCGGGAACGATAAAACCGTTTCAGGATCTTTCTGCTATTTCCTCGAAAATCCCGGTGAGCGATTTCCCTTTCTGTTCGCGCAGAAGGTCGGCCTGGCTGGAAAGAACGATTTTACCCTTTTTCAGGTAGAGCACATCCTCGATGAACTCCTCCACCTCGCTCACCAGGTGGGTACAGATGATGATGCCCTGTTCGCCGTAGCGGAACTCATGGAAAAGTGTGGAAATGATCTTTTTGCGGGAGGGAGGATCGATGCCTCCGAGCGGCTCGTCCATGAGCACCAGTCGGCTCGGCTAGGAGAACGCGAACACCATCTTGAGCTTTGCCTGCTGGCCTCGGGAGAGGACGCCGATGCGGTCGTCCGGGGAAACATTGAGGAATGCGAGCAGCTCGCGGGTTTTATCCATATCCCATCCGGGATAGAAGGAAGCGAGGAATTCCATCTGCTCCATGACCCGCATCCACTCGTAGAAGGGGTTGATGTCCGGCAGATATGCCACTATCTTCCGCGTTTCCAGCCCAACCGGCATGTCGGCGACGGTCACCCCGCCCCTGGTGGGACGGGTGACTCCGGAAATGATGCGGAAGAGGGTGCTTTTCCCCGCGCCGTTCTCTCCGAGCACACCGAGCACTTTCCCCTGGTCTGCGCTGAATGTCACTCCCTGGAGCGCCCATTTTCCAGGATATTTTTTGGCGACATCCCTGGCTTCCACGAGCATGTTTTTCTCCCTCTATTATTTGTTGAGTGAAAGATTCCCGGCAATCATTTCCATGAGCTCCCTACGATGGCCGTTCTGAAGGTCAAGGGCGGTCACTTCTTCCACGAATCGTTTCACCGCGGCTTCTGCGAGTATCTCGCGCTCGCACTCGATGCGGTTTTCATCCTTGGTTATGTATGAGCCCTGCCCGCGGCGGGTGAGCACAAATCCCTCGCGCTCAAGTTCCGTGTAGACACGGGCGATGGTGTTGGGATTTACTCTCATTTCAGGGGCCATCTCACGGACCGAAGGGAGTTGCGAACCCGGCGGATACTGACCGCGAACCGCGCGCTTCTTGATCTCCTCCATGATCTGGAGGTAGATTGGCCGGTTTGGATCGATGAGAATGGGCATGTTAACAAACCTTTAAAAAAGTCTTTATTACTGTATAGATCCTGAAACAAGTTCAGGATGCAGTGGACTCTTCGACAGGCTCAGAGTCCTCTGACCGAGCACTGAGCTTGTCGAAGTGCACGCGTCATGCCGAACTCGTTTCGGCATCTATTTCGAAAAGCAACTGTATTACTGTACTATTGATATAGTACAGTAGAAAAATGGGCTTGTAAAGTGTTTTTTTGTTTTTGAATTTTCTCCAAACCTTTATACATTAGGTTGAAAACACCATCGATCATTAAGAATAAAAGGAGGAAGAATCCGTGAAAAATCGCATCAACAGACGTCAGGCGCTTGGAGTCGGCGCGTCTGCCGCCGGGCTTATGATGGGGACTGCGCCCGCCCCATCGGAAGCGAATGTAATGCCCGATGTATGGGGCGAAGATTTTCTCACCCAGTGGAGCCCGCCGGAGAAGGTCAAGCGCGACCTCAATCCCGGACCGAGCCATATCCGTCTGAGCTGCGAGACTTTTCGCATGAGGAAGGCTAAAGGCGGGAGCTATGCCGACCAGGTGAAAATCATCCGTGACGCCGGGTACACCGCCTGCGAGGCGGGCGCAGCCGGGTGGGATTTCAACATCTCCGACTCGGAAATCAGGGAGATGCAGGCCGCTCTGAAACAGTACGATGTGGAATTTTACGGCCTCCATGTCTGGATCAACATTATCGATCCCGACCTTCAGAAACGCGCCAATGCCCATAAGTTGAACTGCCAGGCAATCGAGATGGCCGACCGGCTTGGCATGAAATTCGTTCTCACCCATACCGGCGGCAGGAGCCCTATCAACAAGGACGTGCCCCATCCGCTGAACTGGACAAAGGAAACCTGGGACATGTCGGTCGCCGCGGTAAAACAGATTCTGAAAGACACTTCAGGCAGCAAGGTCGATCTCGGCTTCGAGGCGGTGAATTCGTGTAACAATAATACTCCCCAGTCCCATGTGCGTCTCAGGAAGGATGTCGGCGATCCCCGCGTCAAGGTCACTCTTGACCCTTCCAACATGCTGCATCCGGGCACATTCTACCGTACGAGCGAGCTGCTCAACCAGTGTTTCGCGCTCCTTGGCGAGGACATCGTCTACGCCCATGCCAAGGACCAGGTCTGGCGTGATATGCTTCCCCATATCGAGCCGATCACTTTGGGCAAAGGTTCCATGGATTACGAGCTCTTTCTTGCTCACCTCAGCCGTATGAAGAAACCGCGGTGTCTCCTTCTCGAGCATTTGCCTCAGGATCAATATGAGCCTTCGAGGCAGTTCCTTCTCGATACCGCGAAAAAGATCGGGGTCAAGATTTACGGCGCCTGAAAGATGATAGAAGCCGAAACAAGTTCGGCATGACGCGTGCACTTCGACAAGCTCAGTGCTCGGTCAGAGGACTCTGAGCCTGTCGAAGAGTCCACTGCATCCTGAACTCGTTTCAGGATCTGATTTCAATTGTCATAAAGGATGGACAAACATGGTAAGACTTCTCCCGGTAATATTATTTTGCCTTTTCTCCTCCAGCGCCCAAGCGGCGGATATGCCGGCGCTTTTTCAGACGCTCCAGGGCAAGCTTTCCGGAAACCGCGCCCGCGATTATGCAATGAGAATCTGGGAGCACGACAAATGGTGCACATTCCCCGAATGGAAGAAGTCGGGGGGTGAAGCCCGCGCCATCATGGAGGAGCGGGGTTTCGATCAAACCGCGCTGGTGGAAACCCCGGCGGACGGTGTGACCCTTTCCGCTTCCTGGACCAATCCCATCGCCTGGGATGTGAAACAGGCCACTCTGGAAGTCATCGAGCCCGCCAATCTGCCCGATGAGATGCGCTATCTCTGCAACTGGCTGGAAAACCCCTCCTGTCTTAACATCTGGAGCGGACCAACCCCTCCCGGCGGAGTCGAAACAGAGCTGGTCCTCATGGAATCCTCCAATCCCGCAGAGATGGCAAAACTCAACCCCGCAGGGAAGATACTTCTCATTTCCGGCTCTCCCGGAGGTATGAAGAGATACCTTGACCCGTGCGGCGCTCTGGGATTCGTCAGCGATTCCATAGAAGGGAAAAACAGGGATTTCATCACTGAGAACCAGTGGTTCAATACCTGGTCCGACCTCCCCGGCGGCTGGCTCATGACCAAAGCCGACAGCCAGAAAAATTTCGCCTTTTCCATATCCCAGAAGAAAGGAACCTACCTTCGCAATCTTCTCCGCCAGGGGAGAAAAGTCCGGGTCCGCGCGGTGGTGGACAGCCGTTATTACACCAATGATACTCTTACCTCGGTCACAGGGATTCTCAAAGGATCTGGCAGCGAGGGAGAGGAAATTCTGGTCACCGGCCATTTGAACGAATGGGGGGCGAACGATAATGCCGCCGGAGTGGCCGCAATACTGGAGGCGGTTGGCGTCCTGAGCGATCTCGTCCATGAAGGAAAGCTCCCCCGCCCGAAACGTTCCATACGGGTGCTCCTGGGGGCGGAACTCTACGGCACCCTGCCCTATGTAGCCAGGAATCTGGAGAGCATGCGGGCGAAAACTGTCGCCGCCCTCTGCTACGACACCGGCGCGGAAAACTATGACCTTGCCACCACCGCGGTCAATCTGTACCTGAACCCAAACGTCTGCCCCACCTTTGTCGATGCGGTGTTCCCGGAAATCATCCGCCTGTACTATGCCCGGTATAATCCGGACAGGCTGTGGAGAACACAATCGTATTCCATGGGGACCGACACCTATTTCTGCGAGCCGATGATAGGGATCCCCACCAACTGGATATACATGAGCCAGGCCGGCCACCTGCATCATAACTCCATGGACACCATCGAAAAGGTCGATCCCCGCACGCTCCGAGAATTGAGCTTTCTCGCCGCCGCCTACCTCTACTGGATAGCGAACGCCGGTGAGGATGAACTGGCCTGGACTGCCCGTCTGACCTTCGCCCGGGGCATGGATGTCATCGCCGAAAAGGCAGAGCAGGCCAATGCGCGAATCATGAACGCCGGCAACGGCGAATCTCTCGGGAAATTGCTCACCGATGGCGCAGAAACCATTGAGTACTACACCGGCCTTGAGAGAGAAGCGATAACCAGCATCCTGCGAATCATTCCCGCCGACCGTAAGGCGAAGGCTTCGGCAGCCCTGGATCCATACCGGCGAAATCTCGATGAAATCGGGAAAACCCTGAGCCGTCAGTTTCGAGAGGCGGTGAATGAAAAGGCAAAATCGGCCTCGGTCGTCCCGGTCATACCGCCTAAAACTGAGACCGCCTGGGAGAAGGAAGCGTCTACCATTATACCGAAGAGGGCCTATTTCGGGACTCTCTCCCTGGAGGGGATTCCGGTCGCGGAGTGGCGGGAGGTTACATCTGCGCCCAAATGGTGGTCTCCCACCAATTGGGCGGTAGTGTCTTACTGGTGGTGCGACGGCAAACGGAACCTGAACGAGATCAAGAAACTCTGCGAACTGGAGGCCGAACGACCGGTTACCGGCTTCGATCTTATCAAATATTATCGCTTCCTGGAGAAGTTCAAACAGGTGGAGTTTGTGAGATAAAAAGAATACAGGAGTCAGGAGCCGGGATGAAAGAGATACCCTCGCAAAGTAAGCAGAGAAAAAGTGCATTACTCTTACTTTTTTTTAAGTCCATTTTATAGAACATTTAGGACTTGACTTTTGATATAAATTAGAAGAAATTCAACAAATTGGAGCTTATTTTGTTCCTTAATGTAGAAAAGGAGTCAGATTATGATGGATTCAAAATTTCGCGTATGGAAAAATTTAATAAGCACACTCGTAAGTGTTGTCATTGCCTGCATTCTCTTGAGTGGTAGCGGCTGCGAAAAGAAAGTATCAAAAACACATTCTACTTCTGCAAAGTTGTCGTTCGCCGTTGATGTCGTTACTATGGCTAATTCCCCCATATATATCGCGGAGGCAAAAGGGTTCTGGAAAGACGAGAATCTTAATGTAGAGATAAAGCCTTTTGTCTCGGGTCGGCTTGCACTCGATGCACTGGTCGGGAAATCCGTCACTGCGGCAACAGTTGTTGACATATCAACTGTGCTTGCTGCCTACCAGGGACACAACCCGCGGATTGTCGCGACATTTGTCACCTCTGAGAAACATGTGAATATGCTTGCACGAAGGGATAGAGGCATTTCCAAACCAGAAGATCTCAAGGGTAAAAAGATCGCTGTATCGCCAGGAACTTCAGCAGAGTTCGTAATGAACTTGTTTCTTGAGCGTGCCGGAATAAGCCGTTCTGACGTCTCCGTTGTAGCTTTGAATCCCCCCGAGATCGCAGCTGCGATTTCGCGAGGCGATGTGGACGCTGCATTTGCCTGGCAGCCTCACATTTACAATGCCCAACAAGCATTGGGAAGTAACTACGTTGTGGTTAACAGCGAAGGGATCTATAATCACCCCTTTAGCGTTGTCGTAATGGCAGAGTCAATCCCGAACTATAAAGAAGATATAAAGAAGTTGATCTTGGGGCTGATTCAGGCGGAGAAGTTCATCAAAGAGAACAGAAGTGAAGCGATTCAGATAGTCGCGAAGAGAATCGACGTTGATCCAAAGATTGTAGAGGCACTTTGGGACAACTATGTATTTGAGGTTAGCCTTGATCCTTCCCTTCCACAATCGCTTAAGAGGGAGGGTAAATGGGTGAAGAAGGCTGGTGTTGTGAAAGAAGATGCGAAAGAGCCGGACTATCAGGCTCTGGTATATAGGGGGCTCCTTCCGGCTTCTAAATAGGTATGGTGCCTATTGTCACATACTTATTCCGAAGCCCCAGTAAAGACATTTAATAACCTGATAGGTCGAATTAATCTATGAATAAATCATTCTTGGTTGACGTTTTTATAGGAGTCGGGAAACTTTTACTAGCAGGCATTTCCTTTCTGGCTTTGTGGGAGTGCGTTGCCAGACTTGGGATATATGACACAATTTTTTTCCCCCAACCGACACAATGGTTAAGAACACTTACCTTGATGATAAAAAGCGGCGAACTGGTAAGTGATATCGGGCTAAGCCTGCAACGTGCAATTATTGGCTTCCTTGCGGGTTCCGCACTCGGAATGGTGGTTGGGTTGCTCACCGGAAGATTTAGAATCTTTGATTACACTTTCGGTCAACTAATAAGGTTGATCCGTTCAATTCCTTCTATCTCGCTGGTTCCCCTTGTAATTCTCTGGTTCGGGCTAGGTGAATTTTCAAAGTACTTCATCGTTTTCTGGGGTGTTTTTTTTCCGGTCTGGATCAATTCACACGTTGGCTCTTCTCATGTTAGCCAGGAAGTGATTTGGGCTGCACGGAGTCTTGGTGCACGAAAAATTAACTTGCTGTTACAAGTTATCCTACCGAGTTCATTTCCCTTTATTATGGCTGGAATGAGGGCTGGTATTGCAATAGCATTTGTCGTTCTGGTTGCTGCCGAAATGACTGGTGCCTTTGGAGGACTGGGCTACCGTATATATGCTTCTCACCTTGTCTTTCGCGTAGACAAAATGGTAGTTGGTATTGCTACTCTGGGTGTCATAGGGGCAATAGCTGATATTGTGTTTGCGGCGGCACTCAAAGCCATCCCATGGCAAAGGGAGGATGCAAAAGGATCAGTATGACTGAAACCAATAATGCCAAAACAGCCAACGCTGAGATTGTAGCTACCGATTTGAGCGTTGTGTATAATGGAACCGAGCATCACACTGTGGCCATCAAGGAATTGAATTTCCATGTTTCGCATAGGGAATTTGTCTGCTTTCTGGGGACGTCAGGTTGCGGCAAATCCACAATCCTCAAGGTTTTGGCAGGATTCATAAAACCCACGAGCGGAACTGTTCACTTTCAAGGAAAGCCAATTGATGGGCCTAACCTTGACCGTGGATTTGTATTTCAGCAACACAGTCTTTTTTCTTGGAAGACTGTCAGAGGAAATATCGAGTTTGGGCTGAGGATGCGTGGAATGGAGGCAGGTCAACGTAAAGAGATCACCGAGGAATATATCCGACTCGTTGGTCTAACAGGATTTGAGAAAAGTTATCCAGAGCAGCTTTCGGGCGGCATGCAGCAGCGCGTTGGCCTGGCGAGGGCGTTAGCAAGTAATCCATCCGTTATAATGATGGACGAGCCGTTTGGGTCTCTTGATGCCCAAACGCGAGGAATTATGCAGGAGCTACTACTTGGCATTTGGACTGAGTCAAGGAAGACTATTGTGTTCGTCACGCATGATGTGGACGAGGCCATCGTCCTTGCTGATCGGATCATCGTTCTAACTGCCCGCCCCGGACACGTAAAAACAGAATTAGTTGTTCCTCTGTTACGTCCAAGAGATCAGAAGATTGTTGTAACCCCAGAGTTTATTTCTATCAAGCGACAGGTAATGGAGTCGATCCGGGAAGAAACGATGAAATTGCTACCAGGAAGATAGAATGAATAGCTTTAATACAATAGGTCTGCTGCGACAAGATATAATCGATTTGAAGCATATGCCAGTACGGATTGGCCATGCACTATCAACACCTAATTGCGTGACGCATCCGTTTTACCTCGTTCTGGATGAACTCCAGACTGCATTGGATGTTCTACGGATTGATGCAACCATAGAAATATCGAACAAAGAAAGACGGCTTGTATCATCTGCGCTCCCTGAGGAGCGTAAAGAACTACAACTTGCGTTGAGTGAACAGAAGGATTCACTCAACGATGAAAAGGAATATGGTGGTTGTCAGTGTTATCGAACTAAGGTCCTTTATAATAAACCAAACGAGAGCTCGTTAGTGAGGCGCTCCCTGTGGAATACTACTTTTCACACACACGTCGATTTTGGGACGAAGCCCCAGTTTCAGAATGTTCGACTACTTGAACTAGACATCTACGATGGAGGTTGTTCAGTTCTCAGTACATTACGGGAGCAAGGCGACGACTTTCATACGATCGTTGATTTGGTACGTGACTGTTCTCATGAAGTGGAGTCATGTCCTTGGCGGGAGAGCGATGTTTCTGTTTTACTTCAGAAAGTACGTTCTCTCTCAGAAAGACTTCAGACTGACTTGGATGCGCTGTCATTTTTATCTCGTGCTTTGGAGGGATTTGACAGTTGGCTTAAGCGGCTCCTTCGGACAAGGCAAGGCATTTCGCGAGATTCAGGAGATGTTGTTTCAGTTTTCGACAGTGATTTTCTTGTGCAGTTCTTCTGGGTAATATCCGGGAGCGAACAAGGTAGAACAAAACTGTTGCCTGTCTTTCTGCCAAAACAACATGATATTTTAGTCCAAGTTGTTCATGAGATGGCTCGTGAAGGTGAATTGCACTTGGGGCCAAAGGCGTTGCCACCAGAAAAGGCAGTTGAATTTGCACGCGAATATATATTAGACCGTTGTACATCTTTGGCTGGATATGTCGCTGATACAATGATGTCTGCCTATGTCGCCAGCTGGTATGAAGAACCGTTGGTAGTTAGGCCAGCAACAGACGAAGAAGCTCTATTCCAGCGACAATTATTCACAGATATAACATTCAGAAGCCAACGAAGTGCTTTTAAAGCCTCAGGACTCACTCAGAAACAGATCGAGACGTTGGACCTTTTCAGTTTTCCTGTTCTTGCGGGTGATAATGTCCTATTAGTTGTGCAGATCAATCACCCCAGCAGGATGAGTGTAGTAACACGTGGAATAGTGGCCAGTGTGATTCGTGAGACAGCAGGGGTCTTCGAAAGGTATGCAGAGTTATATGAAATATATTGTTTGTTGACAAAAGAAAAGGCTGCTCGGACAGAACTCGAGGCCTTTCGCGATGTTGCTTCTGCGATGTCGCACGACTTAGGCAATACTGTTGATACAATGCTCATAAGTTGCGCGACACTGGAAAAGATAAATATTCCAGATGAGATGCAAAAAAGCGCAATCAAGAGAATACGTCAAAGCGCGACCTCCATTCAATTGGACATTGCAGATATTTTGGCAAGGAGCGGAGACCTTGCTCCGCGTAAGATCGAGATTGGGATAAAGCAAGTATTCGACGAGTTTTTAATGACACTAAGGCCTAAAGATGTCTTAAAAATTATTTGCGAGATTCCAGACGGCCTGCGAACCATTTTTGCAGACCAAATTGAGGTTCTCCTTATGCTTCGAGAACTTGTGAGAAACGCAAAGAGGCAGATCAGAACCAGGGAAAATGGACGGATCTGGATCACGGCCTTGGAGGTGAAACCGGAGACTTGTAGCCAATTCAACGTGAAATCAATCACATTGACTAGTGGCATAATACTAGAAGTCCGAGACAACGGCCCCGGAGTTCCACTCCTGATGAAGCGAGAAATCTTCCGGGAGGGCGCCTCATATACTGGTCAAGATGGTCAGCAGCGTGGTATGGGTCTCTATTGGATTTCTCGTGCTATGGAAAGGCATTACAGCGGTCACATTTGGGAGGATGGAAGCGAGGATGAAGGTGCAAGATTTCGAATATTTTTTCCTCTTAAGGGGTGTTAATTTCTGAAGTTAAGGGCTTGAAAATGGCATTATACACACAAATAAGGAGGTAAGATATGCGTACAGTGTTTTTGGTGGAAGACAGACCGAATGAGCGGGATGCTTACAAAGATTGGCTATCAATTAATCAGTATGAGGTCGTTACAGCCTCGTGTATTGTTGAAGCCAAGTACGTACTTTACGAACGTGAGTTTGCAGTCGTCATTGTTGATATGCAGATACCAGAACAAGAAGACGAAGACCCTCAGGAACTAGGGGGGCTGACTGTTATTCAATATGCTGTAGAGCGCAACCCACTAGTCCGGTGTATCGTCCTAACGCGATACGGCGACTTGGACAATGCCATTAAAGCGATTCGCGCAGGAGCTATTGACTATGTGCAGAAAGCCACGATTGCGACAAGTATCGAATTATTACAGCGTGTTGAGTCGGCCTTTGGTTTCTACACAAGTCAAGCTAGCCTCGAACGGTGGATCCAATATTACAATCAGGAATTAGGTTGTCCGATTCACTCGAACCATACCTGCAACCGATCCGATGAGATTATTGAAAAATTCTGTCGCAACAGGATCTTTGTCGCCATACCATTTGCAGATTACGCGGATGAAGAGACTGCCATCAAAAGTGTTCTAGAGATAGCCAAGCTGGAATCCGTAATAGCGGCTAATCTGCCTGAGAGTGGTGAGTTACTCTGTAATATTTGTTGCAACATTAGAACATGTAAGTATGGAATTATTGACGCATCGAGATTGGACAGATTAAACATTTTCTATGAGTTAGGCATTATGCAAGCCTTGA
>JAUYCD010000250.1 GCA_030692375.1 Candidatus Latescibacter sp.
GCGTGTATTGTTGTAGTAGCTGTGGTAATGTGGGAAAACGTGAAACGTTTTTCCAAGTAACTGTTGGAAAGTCAAAGACTTTTCAATGGTTACGTCATTTCCACAGCTTTCTCATTTTTTCATATTATTTTTGACAGTACCCCCATACATATAAGGAGAGGATGTATGAAAAGACGTTCGTTTTTCACCCGGTCGGCGGGGACTGCGGCTGTGGCCGGAATGGGGATGGTATCGGTAAAGAACGCCGAATCAGCCCCTGCGTCGGCTTCCGTTACCGATAACGGCAAGCTTGGCGGAATGACTCTGAAGCAGATTCTGGACCAGTACCGGTATGATCTTTTCACTGATTTTCTTCCCTTCATGGACAAGTATGTGATAGACCATGAGCTGGGCGGATTCATGTGCACTGTCGACCGTGACGGCGCCCAGATTTCCTCCGAAAAGTCGGCGTGGTATGAGGGAAGAGGAATATGGACCTATTCCTATCTCTACAACAAAGTGGATCCCAATCCCAAATATCTGGAAGCGGCCCGCAAATCCGTCGAATTTGTCATGAAGATTATGCCTTCCGGCGATAATCCCTGGCCGCGCGCATTCAAAAAGGATGGGACTCCCCTCTCCGGCAAACCCGACATTTACGGCGACCTTTTCATCGCCAACGGGCTCCAGGAATTCTCCAAGTCCAAAGGGAACGAAAAGTACTGGGACATGGCAAAAGAGATTCTCTTCCGGCGGATGAAAGATTTCGACAGCCCCGATTACGACTATGTTGTAACCTATGCAGTACCCCAGGGAGCGCCCCCTCCCCTTACAGCTCCCAGCGTGCTCGGCCACTGGATGGTGATTATCGATCTGACCACCCAGATGCTGGAAATGAAATCCGACCCTCAGGTGGAAGCCCTTGCCAGCCGTGCGGTGGATGCTATCATGAACAAGCATTTCAATCCTGATTTCGCCCTCCAGAACGAAGTTCTCAACCACGATATGAGCCGTAATAAAGAATATGCCCAGTTTTCCTACACCGGCCATGCCATCGAAACATTCTGGATGGTGCTGCATGAGGCTGTGCGGAGAAAGGATAAGGCGCTCTTCGACCTGACCGCCGAACGTCTCAGACGGCATATAGAGGTGGCATGGGACAATGTCTACGGCGGAGCATTCCGCGCTCTGTACGATGTGGACAAGAACATCTGGGCGCTGGACAAGGTGACCTGGCTTCAGGAGGAAATTCTCATCGGAACCCTGCTCTTGTGCGAGCACACCGGCGCCCAGTGGGCCAAAGACTGGTTCGGGAAAGCATACAAGTACGCTTTGGAGAAGCTGACGCTCAAACAGTACGGTTTCCCGCTCTGGGTGGTAGGAGGCGACCGCAAGGTGACTTTTGTCCGTAAGACCAGCCGCTGCGAGCATTTTCACCACCCGCGCCACCTGATGAAGAATATCCTCGCACTGGACGCGATGATAAAAAGAAACGGCAGGGTATCGGGACTTTTCGGATAACATGGTTTGCTAATTTTTTAGATCCTGAAACGAGTTCAGGATGACACGTGTCATGCCGAACTTGTTTCGGCATCTAATTTAATAAAGAGGCGCAAAGCGAAAAACAGGAGATGTTTATGAAACGACGTTCTTTTTTGGGGGCTTCAGCCGTAGCGGCGGCATCCGGCATCGGCGTACTACCTGCGCGCGAGGCTCATTCCGCAGTAAAGCCGGCCTCGGCCACCTACAATGGCAAGCTCGCCGGATATACACTCGAGGAGCTCCGCAAGCTCTACCGGTACGACCTGTTCGAGGATTATATCCCTTTCCACGACAAGTATGTGGTCGATCATGATCTGGGCGGTTTCATGGTGACGGTTGACCGCGACGGCGCCCAGATCAGCTCTGACAAGGGCACATGGTATCTCGGCCGGGGTATCTTTACCTATTCCTTACTCTGCAACAAGGTGGATAATAATCCCAAAAATATGGAAGCCGCCCGTAAGGCGGTGGAGTTCACCCTCGCGCGGAAACCTTCCGGCGAAGCGTTCTGGCCGGCGACCTTCTCAAAAGACGGCAAGCCCATCGCGCCTCCGGAAACACGCTTCTACGGCGACATGTTCATCGCCATCGGCCTGGCTGAGTTTTCCAAATCTCCGGGCAACGAGAAATATTGGGACATCGCCAAGGAGATTATCCTCAAATGCGTGCGGGTCTATGACCGCGACGATTATCCCCCGGAAACGCTCGGCAAGGGCGGCCCTACGGTGAATGCCCCGCGCATCCAGGGACACTGGATGGTTCTCATTAACACCATCAACACGATGCTCGAAAAACGCTACGACCCGGAGATGGAGGCGCTCATCAACCGCGCTCTCGACGCCGAGATGAACAAGCATTACAATCCCGCGTACCAGCTCAACAACGAAGTGCTCAACCATGACCTCTCGCGCCCGGACAACGATTACAACCAGTACGTGGTCACCGGACATTCCATCGAAACGATGTGGATGGTCATGTACGAAGCGCTGCGCCGCAAGGACAAGAAGCTTTTCGATACCGCCGCCGAGCGCTTCCGCCGTCATGTCGATGTGGCCTGGGATCATGTCTATGGCGGGGCGTACCACACCCTCACCCATGTGGACAATAATATCTGGGTTGTCGGGAAGGCTCAGTGGCTCCAGGCGGAGATTCTCATCGGCTCGCTCTGCATCGTGGAGCATACCGGCGCGGAGTGGGCGAAGGATCTCTTCTCGAAAACCTATACCTATATCCGTGACAAGTGGGTGCTCAAGCAGTACGGGTTCCCGCTCTGGATCGATTACGCCGACCGGAAGGTGACATTCCAGCGCCACGCCAGCCGGGCGGAGAACTTCCATCACCCGCGCCATCTCATACTCAATCTGCTCGCAATCGAGCGTATGATCAAGCGGGGCGGAAAGGTGTCGGGTGTGTGGGGATAAGGAGAAATTTATACCGCCTTTTCCATCGGCTTTACCTGCAACTCGATGGGAAAGCAAATAGATCCTGAAACGAGTTCAGGATAACACGTGTCATGCCGAACTTGTTTCGGCATCTATACCTCACTATCGCCAGTGTCATGCCGAACTTGTTTCGGCATCTATACCATTTCCCTCTTGCTGTTACCGCACGCCCTTCGTATTTTGCTCAGAACGACAGAAAACCGTTTTGGTAAGGACTACCATGAAACGAAGGCGCTTCATAACCTCTGCAGCCGGAGCGGGCGCGGCGGTTTCACTTTCCGGAACAGCCTCCGCCGCTGCTCAGGCTGCAAAAGTAACCGACTCTTCCGGCAAGCTCGCCGGATACACCCTCGATGAACTTCACAGGCTCTACCACTATGACCTTTTCGATGATTTCCTCCCGTTCCACGACAAGTATGTAATAGACCACCAGTACGGCGGCTATATGGTTACCGTAGACCGTGACGGAACCAGGATCAGCGATGAAAAAGCCGCCCGATACTTAGGTCGGGGAATCTGGACTTATTCGTTCCTCTACAACCGCCTGGACAAGAATCCGAAGCACATGGAGGAATTGAAGCGCACGGTGGCGTTCACACTCAAGAACAAACCGGAAGGCGCCGCTCTCTGGCCGGAGGTATACTCCCGCGAGGGAAAACCGATCAAAGGGCCGACCAACCGGGTGTATGAAGACCTGTTCATCGCCAACGGTCTGGCCGAGTTTGCCAAGGCTGCCGGAGATGATACTTATTGGAACATTGCCAAAGACCTCCTGGTCAAGAGCATGAAAATCTACGACAGCCCGGATTACCCGCCCGCCGGAACCGATTTCTTCACCGGCGTCGAGGGGATCAGCGTACCCGGCCCCCGCATCCAGGGGCACTGGATGTGCCTCCTGGACCAGGCTACCACCATGCTCGAATACAAATCCGATTCCTTCGTGCAGGAGATCGCCGACCGCGCCCTTGACGCCATCATGAACCGTCATTTTAACCCGGAATACCGCCTAAACGACGAGGTGATAAACCACGATCTCTCGCGGGTGGACAACAAGCTGGCGCACTATATCGATTTCGGCCATAACACCGAAACCGCCTGGATGGTGATGTATGAGGCCGCCCGGCGCAGGGACAGGCGGCTTTTCGACACTGCGGCCGAGCGCCTGCGCCGGTTCTTCGAGGTGGCCTGGGATGAAGTGTACGGCGGGCTGTTCCACACGCTGAAAAATGTGGACGACAATGTCTGGGAAACATTCAAGGCTCAGTATCTGCAAGGGGAAATGCTGGTCGGGCTTCTCTTTGTCATCGAGCACACCGGGGCGCAGTGGGCGAAAGAGTACTTCTCGCGGCTCTATACCTATGTCCGGGCGAAATTCCCCCTCAAACAGTATGGCTTTCCCCTCTGGATTGATTACGCCGACAGGAAGGTGACCTTCGAGCGTCACGCCAGCCGCGCCGAAAACTTCCACCATCCGCGCCATCTCATGCGGAATCTGCTGGTCATCGAGCGGATGATCAGGCGTGATGGTAAAATTTCGGAGAGTTTCTCATGAAACGACGGACATTTTTCCCGGCAGCAGCCGGAACCGGCGTTCTCGCCGCGGGTATACCATTTTCCTGCAAACTGGCGGCGAAATCCACCAGTCCGGTGAGAATCACCGACATCGAAGGCATGAGTCTCGATGCGCTGCACAAAGAGCTGCATTCCGAACTCTTCGATATCTTCCTCCCTCTCATGGACAGGTGGGTGATCGACCGCGAATACGGAGGGTTCATGTGCAACGCCCGCTGCGACGGTGTTCACACCAACATGAACAAGCGGACGTGGTACGAGGGACGCGGGATATGGGTCTACTCCTTCCTCTACAACACGATCGATCGCAACCCGAAACACCTTGAAGTGGCCCGTAAATCAGTGGAATTCATCCTGAAAACCACTCCGCCGAAAAACACCCTCTGGGGCGCATGGTTCACCCGTGAGGGGAAACAGATCGGCGGGCCGGACACCGACATCTACAGCGACATCTTTGTCGCAGAAGGCTTGCAGGAGTTTGCGGTGGCCGCGAACCAAATGTGGTGCCTCGATGCGGCAAAAACGATAGTGCTCAAGATAATGGATATTTACGACAACAGCCCCGATTACCAGACTGTCATTTCAGGCACAATGGCCGCAGGAGGTGCAAAACTTCCTCAGGGCGCGAGAATTCTGGGGCATTGGATGCTGACCTTCCGGCTCATCTTTCAGATGCTCCAGAAACGCCTCGACCCGCAGCTCGAGGAGATAGCCGCCCGGTGCCAGGACGCGTTCATGAACAAACATTACAACCCCGAATACGGACTTTTCAACGAATACCGCAATCATGATTTCTCTCCCATACAGGATGAAAGATTCCGCGACTACTGTGTCGGCCACGGCCATGAAGGGCTCTGGATGGTCATGGAAAAGGCGGTCCAGGATAAGGATAAAAAGTTGTTCGATACCTGTGCGGAGCGGCTGAAAAGGATGATCGAGGTATTTTGGGACGACGTGTATGGAGGCGAGTTCCAGATACTTACGAATGTGGATAAAAATCAGTGGGAAATGTCCAAAACGTTATGGCTCCATACGGAAATCCTCATCGGAACCATGATGGTCATCGAGCATACCGGGGCTGACTGGGCGAAATTCTGGTTCGCACGGAACCAGCGCTATATCCGCGACAAGCTCGACCTGAGAAATTACGGCTACCAGGGATGGATGCTCTTCCCGGACCGCAAAGCCACCTTCGACCCGAACTACGACCGTATCTGCAACTTCCATAAGCCAAGGCAGCTCATGCTGAACCTTCTGGCGATAGAGCGGATACAGAAACAGGGAGGGAAGATTTCAGGGATATTTGGGTAAAGAAAGAAAAAACAATAGCAGACAGGATTAACATGATTAACAAGATTTGAAATTAAAAGAAAAAAAATTTATTCTTGTAAATCTTGTAAATCATGTCTAATTTCTTTTTCTTTACAAATATAAAAATAGAAAGAAAAAACTATGAGCACACCTTCCACCCTTGCGGGCATGACCCTGGAAGAACTCCGCGACAGATACCGCCATGATTTGTATGAAGAGTATCTGCCCTTTGTTGACCGCTGCGTGATCGATCGCAAGTACGGCGGCTTTCTCTGCCATGCTGCTCCGGACGGAATCCATGTCAACACGGAAAAACGCGCCTGGTATGAAGGCCGCGGCATCTGGATTTATTCCTACCTCCATAACAAGATGGGTCGTGACCCCGGCCATCTTGAAATTGCCGCCAAATCTGCGGAATTTACCCTCCGGCTCAAACCGGAGGGAGACGCTTTCTGGCCGGCCTCCTTTACCCGTGTGGGGCAGCCGCTCACCGAAGGTGAAATCTACGGCGACCTGTTTATCGCTCTGGGCCTGCAGGAATTGTCCAAGGCCCCCGGGCTGGAAAAGTATTGGGACGAGGCCAAAGGCATCCTCATGAAATGCCTGCGGATGTTCGACAGCCCGGATTACCCCGGAAAATCCTTCCGCCCGGAGCTGCCGGATATAACCGCACCCCGGATGCTGGGGCACTGGATGATCATGATCCGGATCGCCTCCCAGATGCTAGAATCACGGCCTGATTCCGAATTGGAATCCCTTGCCGACCGGTGCGTTGACGCCGTCATAAACCGTCACTTCAACCCCCGTTTCCGTCTGGTGAACGAAGTACTGAACCATGATTTCTCCCGTCCGGATAACGAGTACGAACGGTGGTCCTACCTCGGCCACGCCCTTGAAGTGCACTGGTTTATCCTTGACGAGGCTCTGCGCCGCAGGGACAAGCAGCTTTTCGATACAGTGGCCGAACGATTCTCCCGGCACCTGCAAGTGGCTTGGGACCCTGTATTTGGCGGCGTATTTCGTTCGCTCGATGATGTTTACGAATATACCTGGATGCTGGATAAGATACTCCTCTTTCACTGCGAGATACTTATCGGCCTCATCATGCTTGTGGAACATACCGGCTCGCCCTGGGCGCTGGAATGGTACGACCGGGCCTATCACTATATGAAAAATACTTTCGATGCCCGCGCTCACGGCTATAATCCCTGGTATACTGTCCCCGATCGCATCGATACCTCCAAAATGAAGGATGAGCGTGTAGATAACTACCACTATCCGCAGCACCTCATGCTCAACCTGCAGGCGCTCGAACGGATGATTCAAAGGAAAGGAACATCATGAAACGACGCATCTTTTTCGGCGCTTCGGCAGGAGCCACCGCACTGCTCGCCGGAACCGACGTTGACGAAGTTTCTGCCGCAGGCGCCTCCCCGTTGAAAATCGCCGGGAGAACGCTCCCGGAGCTCCGGGAGGAGCACCGCTACTGGCTGTTCGACGATTTCCTGCCGTTCATGGACAAGTATGTGATAGACCATGAGCTGGGCGGGTTCATGTGCACAGCGGACCGCGACGGCAGGCAGATTTCTTCCGACAAACGCGGCTGGTACGAAGGGCGCGGCATCTGGGTATATTCGTACCTCTATAACAAACTTGCGAAGGAGCAGAAATACCTCGATGTAGCGGACAAATCGGTAAAATTCATCATGAAATACAAACCCTCCGGGGACAACCTCTGGCCTGAATACTACAAACGCGACGGCACGAACGACGGCAGGACGGACACCCGTCTCTACGGCGACCTTTTTATTGCGCTCGGCCTCCAGGAATACTCGAAAGCGACCGGGGACAGCCAGTACTGGAATCTCGCCAAAGACACCATCCTCAAGGATGTACGGCTCTACGACCGCCCGGATTATGAAAAGGACGGCCAGCGGGTTTCGGGAGTCTGGATGTGTCTCATCAATACCATTTCCGGCGCGCTTGAAAACAAACTTGACGGGGATCTCGAAAAAGTATTGGACCGCTCCATCGACGCAATTTTCAACTACCACTATAATCCCGAATTCCAGCTCAATAACGAAACCCTCAACCACGATCTCTCCCGTAACGCTGAGACAGCCCGGGACGCCTTCCTCGGACATCCCATCGAGACCTTCTGGATGATCATGTACGAAGCAGTCCGCCGCAAGGACAAAAAGCTCTTCGCCACCGCCTCCGAGCGTTTCCGCCGCCATGTGGAGGTTGCATGGGATAATGTCTACGGGGGCGTGTTTGAAGGTCTCGATAATGTTGACGAGAACCGCTTTTCGCTGCGCAAGGTGCTCTGGGAGCAGGGAGAGGTCCTCGTAGGCTCGCTCTGTATCTATGAGCACACCGGAGCGCCCTGGGCGCTGGAGTTGTACGAGCGTATGTACACCTACGTCATGGAGAAATTCCCGCTCAAGAAGTACGGCTATCCCCTGTGGATTGAATGGGGCGACCGCAAGGTAACCTTCCAGCCGCATGCCAGCCGGGTGGAGCATTTCCACCACCCGCGTCACCTCATGCTGAACATGCTCGCCCTCGACCGTATGATCAAGCGCGGCGGGAGATCATCGGGGATGATGGGATAATGAATTTAGATCCTGAAACCAGTTCAGGGTGACACGTGTCATGCCGAACTTGTTTCGGCATCTAATATACTTTCCGAATTTAAACAGTTACCGTCATACATACCATGTCTGAACCATCAAAAAGGAGGAAAGAACCATGAAGCGAAGATCATTTCTGGGAACGACAATCGGAACCGGTGTCGCGGCTGCAGGGCTGGCCGGATGCGGAAAAGCAACGACGTCTTCTTCGAACCGGGTGACCGGGCCGGATGGCAAAATGGCAGGAAAAACTCTGGAGGAACTCCGTGAGGAGCACCGGTACTGGCTCTTCGATGATTTCCTCCCGTTCATGGACAAATTTGTGATCGACCATCAGCTTGGCGGATTCATGTGCACAGTCGACCGCGACGGCACCCAGATCGACTCGAACAAGCGCACCTGGTACGAAGGACGGGGCATCTGGGCGTACTCCTACCTTTACAACAAGATCAAGCAGGACCCGAAATACCTTGAAGTGGCTAAAAAATCCGTGGAATTCATCGAAAAGCAGAATCCCCTGGGGAAAGAGCTCATGCCGGCCGGATACACGAAGGAAGGCAAGCCGCTCCAGGATGCGCCCGATCCGATTTTCTACGGCGATGTGTTTGTGGCCAACGGTTTCCAGGAGTATTCCAAAATCAAGGGGAATGAGAAATATTGGGATATGGCCAAACAGATACTCCTCAAGTGCGTGGATATTTATGACAACCGCCCCGGTTACGGCGACCTTCCTCCCGGCGCCAGACGCAGCATGACGGCGCGGACCGGAACCGGTCAGGGCCAGGGTGCAGGCAGGGGCGGCAGGGGCGGAACACAGGGAACAAGGCCCGCCGGAGCGCCCGGAGCTGCCGGAGCGCGAACTGCTGCCGGAGCTGCCGCCGCAGCAGCAAGACCTTCCCGCGGTTCCATGCAGGCAGTCCCCGCTGATGAAAACATGCCCGGGGTTGAACGCCCCAGATTCTGCGGGCACTGGATGGTTCTTCTCAACTGCGCCCAGCAGATGCTCGAGAACCGCGCGGACGCAGAAGTCGCGGCCATCGCCGACCGGAGCGTCAAAGCGGTCATGGATCATCATTACAACCCCGACTACGGGCTCATCAATGAGAACCTGAACCACGACCTCTCGCGCATCAAGAGCGATAACTACGGGCAGACCTGCATCGGCCACGGCCCGGAAACCCTCTGGATGATCCTTTACGATGCGGTCCGGACGAAGGACAAGGCGCTCTTCGACCGTGCGGCCGGATACCTTCAGCGCTCCGCAGATGTCTTCTGGGACGATGTCTACGGCGGCATGTTTGCCGGGCTGGACAATGTCGAACAGAATGTCTGGAGTGTTGGCCAGAAATCGGAATGGCTCCAGGGGGAAGTGCTTATCGGGACGCTCTGCGTGGTCGAGCACACCGGGGCGCAGTGGGCGAAAGACTGGTACGAAAAGCTCCATACCTATGTGATGCAGAAATTCCCGCTCAAGCAATACGGATTCCCGCTCTGGATAGCCTACGCAGACCGGAAGATAACGTTTGTACAGCATTACAGCCGCTGCGAGCATTTCCATCACCCGCGCTACCTCATGCAGAATATGCTGGCTCTTGACCGCATGATCAAGCGGGGCGGAAAGACATCAGGGTTATTTGAATGAAATTCCCGCTTTTTCTAAACTCACCTCTTGGTCTCCTCTCTATTCTATAGAGGAGATAACTCGTTGCGAGCCTTCTAGTTCCCCCTCTATAGGAGAGGGGGTCAGGGGGTGAGTTTCGGCGGAAAAAGAAAAGGACAGGCATTTAAACTTTTTCACAAATCTTTAAGAACGAGGTAATCTACCCGTGCGTATGAAAATTCTTTTCTGTTTCAGCCTTGCCGGGGCGGCTTTTTTTACCGGAGCGGCATCCGGTGAACCGGTGAAAGTGAAATTCAGCCTGGGCGCCGCCGCCCTGGAAGAACGGGGCCAGCTCCAGCAGGTGCGCTATAACCGGCTCGAACAGGCGTTCAAACTCGACGACATGCTCCTGGTCGAGGACGACGCCCCGGCCATCGGCATGCCGCAGGGCGCAAAGGACCGCTCCTGGTTTGAAAAGCTCCGGCGCGGAGTCATGGCCAGGAAGGACCTGGTGCTCGATGATCCCCGGGCTTTCGCCGGGTACCTGGTGTTCAACGGGCTCGAAATGAGCGGCAACGAAGAGCCCCTGCACATCAGCATCAACGGGAAACAGTTTCTCCGCCTGCCGACAAAATACGTCTTCCCTCTTGCCAGGGAGTATTACACCCGCGAATGGACGAATGGCGCCGATTTCGACAACTGGTTCCGGGTCGAAATCCCCTCCGGTACGCTGCGCAAGGGGGTCAACGAGATCATCCTCTGGGCCGAGTCGGAGAAACCGGGCTGGGAGATCATGGTCGCCTCCGAGGTTGAATATAAACGCGGGTCGGAGACGCGGCTCCATCATCCCAACCGGAGCGCCAAAAGCCATGACGGCGGCAAGACCTGGGATTTCGACAAGCTCGGCTGGAAGGACGAGATCGACGGCGAATACTGCATCCGCCTGAGCCTGGACCGGTTTGTACCGGAAGGCGCATATATCTCTCCGGTCATCGATCTGGCCGAAGAGCAGGGAAAGGCCGGGATAAAGAAATCCCTGAATCTTCACGACTGCCGGGTTCTCTGGGATATGGACATCCCGGAGGGAACGGAAGCGGTAGTCTCCGCGCGCCTGGGCCGTAATCCGGTCCATTCTGCGGAAGGCTGGTCTTCCTATGAGCCGGTAAAGAATTTCTCACGGGTATGGAAAAACCCTTCCGGGAGATACCTCCAGTTCAAAGTGACCATGAAAACGTCCAATCCGCTGGCGACGCCCGTTCTCAAAGGAGTCACGGTCGAAACCACGGCGGAGGAAGTCCCCGTCAAGGCCGGTGGGTTCCATCGTCTCGTGGAATTCAGGAACGGCCGGGTGATCCGTCCCTCGGTTCCGTTTGCCCACGAGGATTTCCTGAAGCTGAAAGATGTCCGTGAGAAGTTCGAGTTGGACAAGGTAATTGCGGGCGCCCGCACCGAATTCGAGGCGCAGCTCAAGCTCATGCGCTGGGCGTACGAAATACCCATCAAGGGCCTTGACCGTTATGCCTGGAGATACTCCGATCTCGCCCAACTCAAGAAGGACGACAAGGGGAATATCGTCTACGACCGTGATTTCGAATCCAAAGGCCGCCGCAGGGTGGGACATTGTCTCTACTGCAATCTGACCCTGATCGAGGCGTATCTGGCAATGGGTTATCCCGCCCGCTGGGTGAATATCGCCACCATGAGCACGTATGGCCATGAGGTGGTCGAAGTCTGGTCCAACGACCTCAACAAATGGGTTTTCATGGACGCCACCCGCGATTACTACATCTATGACCCCGATACCGGCATCCCCATGAACCTCGTCGAGGTAAACGACCGCCTGCGGGAGATATTAACCCGCCCGGTGACCTGGGAAGACCCCCTCAAAGCGCAGGTGCCGAACGACTCCCTGGCTTACAAGGTACGGGTCGCCTACCGTGAGGGGAACAACAAATTCTCCATCCGCGATATTACCCAGGGGCCGGAGCTTCTCCTCATGAAAGGGCACCTGAGCATGGTACTGCGGAACGATTTCGCCAGCCGTCCGACTCCGGTGCCCTGGCGCATCTCCAGCAACTGGGGCGGGCCTCTCTTCTATGGCTACTTCAACGATACCTTTCCCCGGAAACGTGAGTATGCTCTCCATACCGACCGCCGCCAGGATTTCTATCCGGCGCTCAACCAGTCGGAGCTGACTGTAAGCGAAACCGTCCGCCCGGATGTCCTGCGGGTCGATGCGGACACGGAAACCCCCGGTTTTCAGACCTTTCTTGTTCAGAGCGACAAAGGTGAATGGAAAGAGAATGCTTCTTCGTCCTTCGAGTGGCCGCTCCACGAGGGTTTGAATACGCTCCGGGTGAAAGTAAGGAACACTGCCGGAACGCTGGGGCCGGAAAGCTTTGTATCGGTGATGATGAATCAATAAAGATTGTCTGAACCACTGATGCGTGTGATTCTTGTGATAAAAGATGATGTTTAATAGATGCTGAAACAAGTTCAGCATAACACTGTCACCCCGAACTTGTTTCGGGGTCTATTGCGCTCTGCCATTTGCAGCGGATGTGACATGAATTTCAAGTTCATTACCTCACCCCCGTCCCCTCTCCTATCCAGGAGAGGGGTGACTCATCACCTGTACTGTTATTTCCCTCTCCTGACTCCGGGGTTCCCGCAAGTGCTTGCACTTGTGGGGTGGATAGAGAGGGTGCCCGAAGGGCGGGTGAGGTTTTCGGCTGAGTCGGGAGTTTCATATCATTATTGTCAGATCATATTTAAATCCTGTAAATCTTGTAAATCCTGTCTAAAAGTTTTTTCTCATTTATAAGGTATCCGCCATGAATCGACGCACTTTTCTTGGAACAACCGCCGGAGGCGGGAAGCTTTCCGGGCTTTCATTGAAAGAGCTGCGGGAGCGCTACCATTCCTATCTTTTCGATGAATTCCTGCCGTTCATGGACAAATATGTCATCGATACCGAGTACGGAGGATTCATGTGCAGCGCCGACCGTGACGGCGCCCGGCTGAACACCGACAAGAACGCCTGGTACCTGGGCCGTGGAACCTGGACCTATTCCTACCTTTATAATCACATCACGAAAGACCCGCACCATCTCGATGTGGCGCGCCGTGCGGTGGAATTTACCCTGAAACTGAAACCCTCCGGCGATACCCTCTTCACCCGTATGATAACCCGCGAGGGCAAACCCAAGGAAGGGCCGGACACTCAGGTCTACAGCGACATGTTTATCGCGGGCGGGCTGGCCGAATTCTCCAAGGCTTCCGGCGACATGCAGTACTGGGATATCGCCAAAGAGATCATGCTGAAATGCGTCCGAGTGTACGACCGTCCCGACTATTACCCGAACATCGCGGCATCCTACCAATTGGGCGCAGCCCCTCTCCAATTACCCGGAGCGCGGATCGGGGGAGTATGGATGACCCTCGTTCTATGCGCAACCCGGATGCTCGAGCTGAAACCCGATCCCGAGGTTGAAAAGGTGGCGGCGCGCAGTGTGGACGCGGTGATGAACTATCATTTCAATCCGGACTTCGCCCTCAACAACGAGCTTATCAACCACGATCTCTCCCGTCCCGCAAGCCCGTTCGACCAGTTTGCCTACACCAGCCACGCCTGGGAGACCCTCTGGATGATCATGGCCGAGGCCATGCGCCTCAAGGATAAAAAGCTCTTCGATCTAGCCGCTGAGCGGTTTCGGCGGCATATCGAGTGCTCCTGGGACCATGTTTACGGCGGCGCGTTCTCCGGCTGCCGCAATATCGCCCGTAACGACTGGATCCTGGAAAAGGCGATGTGGCCGCACGAGGAGATTCTCATCGGCGCCATGATGGTCATAGAGCACACCGGCGCCAACTGGGCGCAGGAGCTGTTCTCAAAGACTTTCGCCTATGTCAACGACAACTTTTACATGAAAAAATATGGTTTCCCGATGTTTCAACGCTCTGGAGCCCGCAAGGTCGTCTTCATCCCGCATTACAACAATGTTGATCTTTTTCACAACCCGCGGCATCTGATGCTGAATATGCTGGCGCTCGACAGGATGATAAAACGGGGCGGGAAAACGTCGGGATTCTGGAAGGGATAAAAAAAAAGGAACTCACCCTATAATCTCCTCTCTTAAAAAGATAGGTAAAGGCTCTTCTGCTACTTATCAACATGTTTTATGAAATAGAGAAGATTTTCTCATAAAACAACACCTTCAAATGGTTTACTGGAAGAGTAATCATTTCTGGCTTGGAAAACTCATAGAGCATCCAGAAATCATAACCAAGGGGGAGACTCTCAAAATTGGAGGAAAATCTGAAAGATGCCTAAATTCTTACAATGACGAAGGATGTGTGAATATCTATTAAACAGGATTTTCTTGGGGGTTTTATATTATTTTTAGGGTTTGGTTTTAAGGAATTTCTTATACCCGATCCCATCATCCTGTGTAAAGGCATATACTACAAGATTTACACCGAATTTAAGCTGGGGATCGTTATTTGTCATTTCATTCCATTTATATCCATAGCCATTGTTCGAATAAATAACCGCGAGACGGTTATCAAGCCAGATGCCTTCAAGGTTCATTTTTCGGTTTACAAGCCAATTTCCCTCAGGTGTCATTATATGATCTTCATACCCTCCGTGCTGGCCATTATTGAAATCGAAAAAGGAATGGTACAATGGGTGGTTATCAGGTATATCTGAAAATTTCGCATCGGAACCGAGCGAATCATGTAATATCTGCTTCAATGCTGCCTCAACCTTATCCAATTTATCCAGAAAAGCGCAATTATCGATAAAGGCAAATCCGCCGCTGCGAAGATAGAGACCGAAATTTTTCGTTTCCGCTTCCGTGAGTTTAAAAGTATTATCAGTTGATACAATTAAAAAAGGTTGTTCAAATAGTCTTTGTTTGTCATCGAGATTCAAGTGAGTGTTTACCTTGGCCTTTATTTCTGTAAAACGTCTAACAGCCTCTACAAGGTTGATTGTTGCTCTTTTCAATTTATCCGGAGGCTTCAACTGCCTGCCCCAGGCTTGAGAAATATAGAGATAATTGGT
>JAUYCD010000251.1 GCA_030692375.1 Candidatus Latescibacter sp.
GTCCAAAGGACAGGGGGGATCAGTCCTTCAAGAAGGCATGCAATTATCCGATAATACTTTCACATAAAATTATTCTTATAACGATAAGCATTATAAGGAGTTACAAACATTAGTACAAAAATTCTGGGGGATGGCCAGTAAAAAAAGCTTATTGCTCTTTCCGGGGAGAGTTCCGTTCCAGCCTGCAAACTCTTTCCTCATCACACACAAAATCATCCGGTTCGAACTGAAGGGTAGAATGGAGAATCCCGAACCGCTCACGGAGAAGATCCTGGGCGTTTTTGAGACAAACCTGCCAGTGGGTGGTATTGCAGCACATCGCATGCAGACGGACATGGGCGCTGAGCGAGGGGATGCCGCTTGCGATGGTCCAGATGTGGAGATCATCGACCTCCTGGACATGCTCCAGGCTCTCCAGCGCCTCTTTGACCTCATGATAGTCGATATTTTCCGGGGTTGATTCCAAGAGGATATTGATGGTCTGGACAAGCAGTCCCCAAGTGCTCAAAAGGATAAGAATACCGATAACGACACTGGCGATGGGGTCAATCAGTGTCCAGCCGGTGGTGAAAATCACCACACCGGCAATGATTGCTCCAAGGGAGCCGAGCGCATCGGAGGCCATGTGCAGGAAGGCGGCTTTCATGTTGACCGTTTCATCCCGGCTGCGGTAAAGCACCCAGGCGCTTCCGGCATTGGCTGCCAGGCCCATAATCGCCACAATAATCATGAGGGGGCCGTTAATTTGGGGTGTCTGCCCAAACCTGCTCCATGCCTGCCAGAAGATCACCCCCACAATAATCATCAGCGTCGCACCGTTGACGAAGGCACCCAGAACCTCCGCCCGTAAGAGTCCATAGGTGCGTGTGGGAGTAGCCATCCTTTCCGCCAGCCGCGCCACAAAAATGGCTAAAATCAGGGCGGCCACATCGGTCAGCATATGCCCGGCGTCCGCCATGAGCGCCAGGCTGTTCGCCAGTATGCCGCCGATAACCTCCACAACAAGGAATACGGCATTGATGACCAGCGCAATCCAAAGACGACGGCGGGAATGGGTTTTTAGTTCATGGAGATGACCATGCCCATGTTCGTGATTATGGTTTTGGCCGTGCCCATGGTTTTCGTTATTTTTTTCAAGCTTCATACAACAATCCGGATAGTAAGCAGTTACTTTTTTAAGGAGTCCCACAGATTATACCTAGTGTAACGTCAATCAGATAATGTCTGGTGCTGGAGTTTCTTTTTTTTTTACCCCCTTTAAAAGGGGGTCGCCGCTCAAGCGGCGGGGGGATCTTTATTCGCTGGGAAGAAGAAATCCCCCCTGCCTTTGGCTTCCCCCCTTGTTAAGGGGGGAATATGAATCCAACTTTATTGCATTGACTTAACAAGAGTGATTGAGTAACAAAGCAAGGTATAAAAGAATCCGAGTATGCTATTTGAGAAGGTTAGTGCTAGGATATAGATGCGGCAACAAGTTCGGCATGACACGTGTCATCCTGAACTCGTTTCAGTATCTAATTGCGCAATCACAGTGTAGTGTGTTCAAGAAATACATACCTGAGGACATACTCGGAAAGTTTTATTGCTGTCTTTTAAATCTGTATTGCAAAGAATTTCCCTTGGTATGAACTTTTTCGAAGCTATATTTCAAAGAAACCGCCTGTCCGACCAAACACGAGGATACCATGAAAAACCTGATGTTCATCCTTTTCCTGTCCGCTCTCTTCTGTTACAGAACGCCGGTTACTACAGGAGACGATTTCGACGACATGATCAAAAAGCAGAACAAGAAATTCGAGCAGATGCAGAAGGAGGCCAATGATCGGTTCGAAAAGATGAAACAGGTTGACGCCGAATTCGCCGAGATTTTGAACCGGGCTTGGAAAGAGCTGGACCTCAACACCGGGATCAAACCGGATACCACCCCCAAACCTGATACTCCGCCTGTCGCCCGTCCGGCTGAGATTCCCGCCCCCAGACCCGTCGCTCCACCGCCGGAAAAGATACTACCCCCGTCTCCTCCCAAACCACAACCCGAGCTGAAACCGATACAGCCTGTTGGGCAGGCAGGTGTACCGCTCGCATTCGACTTTTTCGGTACTCCGCTTCGCATGACCTGCGATCCCCAGGCAAAACACCCTCTCGAAGGCCAGGCGGGCGAGAAGACCATCGGCGCTTTCTGGGAGGCGCTCAGTAAATCCGATTACCGGGCATTTCTGACGCAGGCCATGCAGATACGGAAACAATTGAACCTGAACGACTGGGGATACTGTCTCCTCCTGAACGCGGCGGGCGAAAGCCTGTATGCCGGTTCGGTCAATGAAAGCAGGCTGTTCACCTGGTTCATGATGGTACAGTCCGGTTACGATGCACGGGCCGGGTTTGCGGACAACCAGGTATATCTTCTCCTTCCATCGGTAAACACCGTGTACAGCGCACCCTACTATACCCTCGGAAAGAACAATTACTATGTCATGCCCATGAACACATCTCCGAAAACGATAAAATCTCTCTATACCTATCAGGGGAATTACGGCGTCGCCGGGAAAGACATGGATCTCGCCATCATCACCCCGCCTGATATCACCGGAACCGGCGATCGGAAGACATTCACGTTCACCTATGCCGGGAAAACCCATACCCTCCCGGTGAATGTGCGTCAGAACGTGGTCGATTTCTACCGCTATTATCCACAGACCAATCTTGACATTTATTTCCGGGCTTCCATGGCCGCCGATACCCGGAACGACATCCTCGCTGCATTGAAACCGGTTGTCCTGAACAAGCCGGAAGAGGAGGCGGTGAATATCCTGCTCTGTTTCGTACAGACTGCATTCGCTTATAAAACCGATGATGCCCAGTTTGGGAGAGAGAAATATTTCTTCCCGGAGGAAACTCTTTTCTACCCGTACTCGGATTGTGAAGACCGGGCGGTGCTCTTTGCCTTTCTGGTCCGCAATCTTCTGAATCTCGAGGTCATCGGGCTTGATTACCCGGGACATGTTGCGACTGCGGTCAGGTTCGCCGGAAATGCGCCGGGAGATGCGGTGATATACCGTTCGGCGCGGTATGTGATCTGCGATCCCACCTACATCAACGCCCGGTATGGCGAATGCATGCCCATCTTTAAAAAAGTTGCCCCGGGAATCGTTCAGATCACAGGGAATTGAAAAACCCCCTTTGAAATACTGTTTCTTGCAAAGTTCGCAAAGAATACCTTGCAGCTTGACGGGAGGGTAGTTCATTCCCCTGTCTTCTTTATTCTGGATTCTGTCCTTTTGACTTTGCGAACTTTGCGAGAGAATATACATGACGACATAAATAAATGCGCATGTTTTGAGTATTTATTCCAATAAGCGTTCAAAATGGCATGATTTCCATTTTTTAACCTCACCCCGGCCCTCTCCTAATTAGGAGAGGGTGCCCGAAGGGCGGGTGAGGTTTTACGTCAATTTGAAAAATAATTGGAATTAGATAATGAAACGAGTTCAGGATGACACGTGTCATGCCGAACTTGTTGCCGTTTCGCGGGAACGATGAAAGCGCAGCGCATCTTTTAGCAACCGTTGCCGCATCTATTTTGAAAAGAAACGCAATAAAATATGTCGTCATGTATAAAACATATCACCCTGTATAACAGGAGTTTACCCAATGAAACGCCGTGACGCGATTCCGCTTATTCCTCTCACCGCCGCCGGAATATGTGGTTTGGCAACAAGAGCTTTGTCCCAGAGAGCAGTAACAAATCCCATCAGGGAAAACGCCGCCGATTCTTCTCCTGGACCGCTCTCCATCAGGTATTTAACAAAAATTCGCGAACTGCTTACATGGATTCGCGACACCCAGTCTCAGAACATGCTCGAAGCCTCCTACATGATCGCCCGCAAGCATTTGGAAGGAAAAACATGCTGGTGCTCATGGGATATGGGGCATGGCCCCAACATCGATATCCTTTCCCCGGGGCGCAACGGCCTTCCGGAAATTTTCACGCCCGGATACGACCCGAAAAAATCCAGGTCCGGCGATCTCTTTCTGAAATCGACAGAGAACGGCTCTCTCAATGAAGTAGATACCAAGGACATGTATGTCATCGGGATGCCGGTGCCGTGGGGGGCGGACGCCCGGAAAAGCGAACTCCTCGAGGATAAATTTCAAAACTTGAAAATCCGCCCGTACTGCGATATCTGGATCGAAACCAACATGACGACTATCGGGGCTGTGATGACCGTTCCCGGCATGACCGCGCCCATCGGCCCGGAATCCGGAGTTATCGGCATGGTGACGTTCTGGATGATGACAGCAGATGCATGCCGTATCCTTGCTCGCGAGGGAAAGCCCCCACCGGTGAAAGGCGACGAGCCTGCCATTGACTGGAAAAACGCAAAGGATCGGACACTGCGGAGCGATCCCCTCATGGATGACTATTTCGATGCGATTATATCTCAGATGGAGCTTATCGGGGCCGAGTTTGGAGCAATCAGAAAAATAGCTAAAATGGCGGTCGATTCGGTGTTTTCGGGGGGACGGGTCTACGGCTACGACCGGTACGGTGGATTCGCCGCAGAAGCGCGCGGACGGCGCGGCGGTCTCCTCCTGACACAGGGATTGTCAGCCGACAGGGACGGTAACCTGACCGACTGGACAAGCTGGGCGGGAAAGGAAACTCCCTCACCCAAAGACCTGGTCATCATGGGATTGTCCAAACCGGACGACGAGATCGATCTCAGAAGCCTCGATGCGCTGAGAAAAATCGGCGCAAAAGTGGTTTCCATCGGCCCGATGACCCGCAACAATAAAATTCCCGAAGGCCGCACGGTGCCGAAGGAAACCGATGTCCATGTCGGCGCCATGTGCGATACCTACGGGCTGTTCGCCATTCCCGGTTTCGAGAGAAAGGTCTGCCCGACCTCCGGGCCGCTGCTCAACCAGATTTACTGGACCACCGTCATGGAAATCGTGGAGGAGATTCAGCGCTGCACAGGGGGAGACGTTCCTGCGGCGTTGTTTTCGGTTGCGCTGAAAGGTGGTTATGACCATTTTTACAGAATGATCGAGTTGTTTAAGAAAAGGGGGTATTGAACTGGTAAATAATCTGAGAGTTTCAAGTAATTAGCCCGAATTATGTAGGTAAAAGGGATTTTAGTCTCTGTGAGCGTTAAAACTACAGCCCCCTATATCCCCCAAAGGGGGATTTAAAAGACTGCAAGACAAGGCTTAATTGGTTTTTTAAAAAGTTACACTTTCGCATTTTCATCTTTACCACGAAAAGTCCCCCTTCGGGGGATTTAGGGGGCTGCCTTCCAAAATTATTAATAAGTATTTGTTTAAAAAAGAGTTAAGAAAATGTCATAGCAAGTTTGTGAATAATTCGGGTTAGTGACAAGAGATAGTCTTGATTTCCATTGGCGCAATAAGATGCAAAGAGAGCCTAAGTAACATCGACCATCTGAACCGATTTTGACACAATGATAGTTCTTCGCCGGAATCGACCGAACCAGTGTCGTAACCGGCAGTTTACTCTCTCTACGCCATGGGTTTCAGGCTTCTTTCATTTTACCACAACATCGCGCACTTTGATTCGCCGCGCTTTTCCGGCAGGTCCTTCCACATTCAGAACGACCACATACTCGCCCGCCTTGGAATATTGGTGAATGGGATGCTGCTCGGTGGAGGTGGTGCCGTCATCGAAATACCAAAGCCATGAAGTGATTTTCCCGTAGGATAGGTCCTTGAAAGCCACCAGCCGGCGGTCCATATCCACAACCTTGAAAGACCATTGCGCTTCTATAGGCTTACGGAATTGCGGCTCAAGGGGCATCGGGCGGAAAGCGACCTGGCAGGAGGCATTGGAATCCATCCTCGTTTTATGTGACAAGTTCCAGAAACCTGTATAATCGCCTTCAGCCTTGTCATAATCCATTACAGCCCAGGAAAGCCCGATGATCCTGTTCTCCTCCAGTTTTGATTCAACCGCGCCATCAGGACCGTCATAGGGGGCATAATCGAACGGTGTGATCCAGAATTCAAGGATAAGATGCCCGCTCTCGCCTTCCTTGAAATTGTATGAGTATGCATGGTTCGCATAGGGCAGGTCGCGAATCCATGGCTGGCAGCCCCAGACCATGGCCCAGTCTCTGCCCTCACCGGGAGGGGTGAAAATATGGTAATTCTGGGAGTGTACACCTTTGAAACGGAAATGGTTTTCCATGGGATCGGGAAGCTGGGGATTGGAGATGAATTGTCCGCCCGACAGGTCGCCGTCCACCGCCACCTCAAAAATATCGCCGCGCCGGTAGAACATGGACCAGTAATTATCGTCCGCCTCATAGAGAAAATACAGACGGTTCATCCCTTTCACCCAACCCACTTTCACGTTCACATTCAGGTCTTTCGGGTCAGGGCTCCCGACATTACCCAAATCGGTGTCTCGAAGCTGATCGGAACCGATGGTGTAGCTTTCCGGAACGATATTCCAGTCATCTGTTTTTCCGTCTATGCAGGGAATCCTGTCGGATGGAAACTGAAAGATTTTAAACTCCACATCCGGCCGTTCCAGCGCCTGGACAATTGTGTAACCGAATACGGAAAGCACCAATACCGCAATCGCCAGCCTGAATATCATGCAAGTATTATCCTTTCAAGTAGAGCCAATTGCAAAAGTCGATGTAAATAAAAAATGGTAAGTTTTTAACTCAAGCCCCCTAACCCTCGGTCCCTTTCCCCCGTTCCGGGGGCAAGGGAAGTCGTTACACCACAGTTTTTCCTGCCCCCTTTGGGGGGATGTCCAAAGGACAGGAAGGAGGCTGCTTCTAAAGTCTCGACATATGCAAAAGCCTCGGAATACTCTGAAATATCCCCCTACATGGGCTGTATAGCGCCCTTTTCCTTTCCGAAGAGTTTTATATACGGCTCAATATATTCCTTCGACTTTGCATCCCGGTACGGGGAACCGATGGCCCAGTCTTCCGGTAATGTATCGAGCGATACCATCTTGCCGCCCATTTCCAGGTAGGAGCGAAATGCCGCAATGAACATGGCGGTTTTTTCAAGGATCTCGTCGTATGTCTGGTACATATTGCCCGTTTCAAACATCCGCTGGATACGGTGGAGCATGGGCAGCCATTCAAATTCATCGCGCGCCCATTCGTCCACCCAGTGGTTGATGAAAGTCTGGTTCCCCGGTTGAATTATGAGTGCACAGTTATTCCCGCCTATTCCCGGCATTTGCCCTTCATTAATTTTGCCGATGAACGGTCCCTTGCCGCGGTCGTTATATAACACATAGGTTATGCCGCTCTTTTCCGGATCATGAGGATTTATGCCGGTTCGCCAGTCCTTTGTCTTGAACGATACCGATTGGATGCCGCCGCCAACAGCCGCGTATGCCAACCACAAACCATGGATACCGTGAGAATAGTAATCCGCGCTGGAATTCCACGCCTCATAGCCGGTGATCTCCTGAAGTTTCACCTTGCTCCTTATCGTGTGGACTTCCTTCAGGTGTTCCCAGTCCGATCCGGTCATGAGCGGCGCTCCGCCCTTCTTTGCACGGTTCACCATGTCACGGGCCTTCACCATCGAGTCCGCCTGGGGACACCTCACAACGGTGGGTATTCCCGCATCCAGATATGGCTGAGCAAGCTTGTAATTATAGGCCACCGCAAAGAAGTCATCCACAAACATCGCGTGCACCTTGCCCACCATGCTGTCAAAACTTTTTACAATTTCGACGCCGAATCTATTGCGGAATCCCTCTGCAACTTTTGGATCGGCGGACCATACCTTGGTAAAAATCATACCGGTACGCCTGACTTCTCCTTCAGGTGGATTGAGTAATTTGCCCCAGATGCCGTTCGATTGACCGCCTGAACCGAGGATAAGCCCGACTTCGAGCAGTTCCCTGGAAGCGGGTGACTTACGCTTAAAAATAACCTCTGCACTTGACGGTGGTGCAGCGCTTGCAAGGATCATCGAGGATCCGATTTTCAGGAACCTGCGTCTTGACGCCTTGATGTCCTCTTGCATAACACATCTCCTTTGCAACGAGTAAAATCCTCTGTAGAGCTTTTCATCAGGCATAGCGTAATCACATCATGCTTCATAACATTTTCATGCTTTCAACTGCATGGTTTTTTCAATAACTCAGATAACGAATACATGGTTTGACCGGTACGTCATATCCCTGTCACGAAATCTCCGGCAACTCAAATTCCATCGTTTCCGGGCTGAAATCCTGCTCGTACGTCGAAATCACTCCGCCGAATGGGAACTTACCCAGGCATAACATCATCTTCGAGTGTTTGAACCCATTATCTCTACGCCGTGTTTCAGAATATATTCCGCGAATATCCCGCGCTTCGGGCTTTCCAGCAAAGACGACTGAGCCGCCACCATCACGGGTTTCGGCCGGAAAGCATTATTAGGTCGTCGGCTGTAAAAACCCCTTCTCTTTTCCAAAGAGCTTTATGTACGGATCAATCGCCGCCTTCGAGTTTGTACCAAAGACACCGTACGGGGAACCGATGGCCCAATCTTCCGGTAAAGTATCGAGCGGGACCATCTCGCCCTTCTTTTCCAAGTGGGAGTAAAACGCTGCGATGAACATGGCGCTTTTTTCAAGTATCTCTTCGTGGGTCTGGTACATCTCGCCCGTTTCGAAAAGCCGCTGGATTTGGTGAACCATGGGCAGCCACTCAAATTCATCGCGCGCCCATTGATCCACCCAATGGTTGATGAAAGTTTTGTCCCCCGGCTGAATTACAAAGGCGCAGTTGTTCAGACCAACTCCCGGCATCTGCCCTTCATTTATCTTGCCTGTGAACTGTCCCCTGCCGCGGTCTTTATATAACACATAGGTTATACCACACTTTCCCGGATCAAAGGGATTCACACTGGTGCGCCAGTCCTTTGACTTGAACGCTACCGAATGGATGCCCCCGCCGATCGCCGTGTACGCCAGCCATAATCCATGAATGCCGTGCGAGTAGTAATCATTGCTGGAATTCCACACCTCATAGCTGGTTATTTCATCATGTTTGATCTTGCCTCTGATAATGTGGACTTCCTTCAGGAATTCCCAGTCCGATGCGGTAATGAGCGGCGTGCCGCCCTTCTTTGCGCGGTTCACCATGTCACGGGCCTTCACCATCGAGTCCGCATAGGGACGGTTTATATATGTGGGTATCCCCGCTTCCAGATATGGCCTCGCAAGCTTGTAATTATAGGCTGCGGCAAAGAAGTCATCCACGAACATCCCGTGTACCTTGCCCACCATGCCGTCAAAATTCTTTACAATTTCGATGCCGGTTTGTTTACTGAATCGCTCAGCAACCTGTGGATCGGCCGACCATACCTTGGTAAAAAGCATACCGGTACGCCTGGGAACTCCCGGCGGAGGATTGAGCAGTCTGTCCCAGATGCCGCCCGATCCCCAATTTGTCGAACCGCCTGCTCCGAGGATAAGCCCCACTTCGAGCAGTTCCCTGGAAACTTGCGACTTGCGCTTGAAAAGTACTCCTGCTCCGGATGACGAAGCAGCGCTGGCAAGAACCATTGATGATCCGATTTTGATGAACCTGCGTCTCGATGTGTTAGTGTTCTCCAGCATGATGCATCTCCTTTTCAACGGGTAAAAACCTCTATGCAGTTTTTCATGGTGAATCCGTTTATGGCCTGCGGACTATCCGGAAACCCAGGCCCCAATATGAGTGGGACGGCCTGCGCCAGTGACGGTAAGCCGTTCGGAGATACACGGCCTGCTCGTACCAACCGCCGCCGCGAAACGCCCTGTTCTCGGAAGGTTTCGACGTATAGTAGTCTTTGTCAACCCGGTCATGACACCATTCCCATACATTCCCGGTCATATCGTACAAGCCCCAGGCATTCGGCGGCTTCATTCCCACCGGATGTGTACCACAATGATTCTCGGTCAGTACTTTCAAATTCCAGTCGCCGGGCAAATGGCTGTTCCCGCTGTTTCTCCAATACCAGCCCGCCCGGTCAAGATCTTCCTCACTGTTGCCGGTAAAGTACTTGGTTTCCGTTCCCGCTCTGCATGCATACTCCCACTCTGCTTCTGTCGGCAACCCAATTGCCTGTCCCGTTTTTTTTCTCAGCCACGCACAAAATTCCACCGCGTCATTCCAGCTCACACACACCACGGGATGGTTTTCCGTCTGGCGCAGGTATGGATTTTTCCAGTTCGCATCTGGTTTTCTGACCCACTCCCCCCCAGAAACCACGTATGCTTGATCTCCCAGTTCAGCTTCGGTTTTGTAACCGATTTCTTCCACAAATTTCCGAAACTGTCCCACTGTCACCTCAGTCGCACTCATCTCGAATCCATCCACTGTAACCGTATGAACCGGTTCTTCTCTATCCAGACCGCCGCCCACGATGTCGCCCACGCGAAAAGTTCCACCGCGGATCGGCACCATCTTGAATCCAAGGCCAGAGAGCACGGATTCCTTTTCCCCGGCAGTTTCAAGTTTTTGTATTGCCTGCCGGGCTTCGTCCGCGTGACGACCTTGAGGGTATTTCGACAGGTATCCCCGATACCCGGATGCTGTTCCCTTTCTCCGTGCAGCAGCATATGCCGTATCTTCTTCGAGCCCTGCTTTTATGGTCTGGGCATCTCCCGCATGACGTTCCTGCGAATATGAGGTTAGATACTTACTTGCAAGGATCATCGAGGATCCAATTTTCAGGAACATGCGTCTTGAAGCATTGATGTTCTCTGGCATGATGCGCCTCCTTTTCAACGGGAAAATCCACGAGAACACATATATTAAACCGTTCTCGTTGCCCAGTTTTCAAGCCATTTATAATGATCCGGAAGATACGCGCTCCTTGTAGAAGCCGCAACAGTACTCAGATTCTGGAGCATGCTTTTTTCATATTGCGACAGTGCCGGATTATAAACCGATTCAAGATTTGTAACTACTTCTTTCATGCTGTTCATCGCAGGCATGGTTGAATCTATTTCTTTTGTAATATAAATGTGCCGCAGCATAGCCTGGGCGATATTAGCCTTTTTGTCTTTGAAAAAACCGTTTTTTGCAGCGAGCTCAACCATGGCATCGCTTCCCATTGGCTTGATACCGAGAATGCCGAGATTCATACGCTCGCAACGGGGTATAAGCGCGGAATAATCGTTGGCGGGATAATCTTTGCTGCTGAAGCCGCTGTTATGATGGAAGTTATAAATAATCATGACATAGTCGAGAGTATCCCCGTACCGGTCGATATGCTTCATCATGGTTGGTTCATCGTGGGCAACGACACCGATCGCCCTGATTTTACCAGCCTTTTTATTTTTTTCCATAATGGCGAACCGGTCATCGTCAACAGAATAGAGCCGGTATAAATCGATGTAATCGGTATCAAAACTTCTCAGCGCAAAATCGAGTTCGCCCTGCATTTTGTCAGTCGACAGCTCGAAACACAGCGATACGACCGCATTTTTGCGAATACCCCTTAGGCTCATGCCCATGGGTTTGAATTGCCTGAAACCCTCTTCATAGACATCGAAGATGTTGATTCCGCCCTCAAAACCCAATTTGATCATCCTGTCACGGTCTTCCGGTTGTGCGATAAGTTCTTTTTTCAGGTGTGAGCCGAATCCTAGAACAGATACTTTTATGCCTGTTTTGCCAAGAGTTCGTTTCGGTATCTCCCCTTTCGGCTCATAGCTTTTGTACTCCCTTTTGGATATGATGGAACATGCGGTAAAGGGTAGCGTTGTTGAAGCTGTACCGATGCCTTTTAAAAAAAATCTGCGTTTCATTTCTCCTCCATACTAGTTTTAAGTCAATGCAATAAAGTTGGATTCATATTCCCCCCTTAACAAGGGGGGATGCCAAAGGCAGGGGGGATTTCTTCTTCCCAGCGAATAAAGATCCCCCCGCCGCTTGAGCGGCGACC
>JAUYCD010000252.1 GCA_030692375.1 Candidatus Latescibacter sp.
ATGAGTGACAGTTAAAAAAAAACGGGCTGTTCCATCATCCTCTTACCGCTTGGTCGGAGGTGGGAGCAGCCCGTTTTATTGACTTACTTCGTATTTTTTTCTTTCAGCTTTTTTTCGATGGCGGCGGGGAAACCCTGGAGGATATGGCTGGCGTCATAGTTTATACTGTCGACCACGACAACATGAAACCCGAGGATGGAAACAAAGGGATTGGAAACATCACCAACTTTGAGGCCGCGGACAGCCTGGAAGTATTCGGGAAGCATCTCCTCCGGTTTCTGCCAGACCATGTAGCCGCTGGTTTCGCGGAGCTCATCATAGGTGTTGTACTTTTCAAGGATTTCATCAAAACCCGTTCCATCGACAATCTGGTCATGGATTTTGGTGAGAGCATCCAAAACTGCAAGGCTGTCATCATGATCGGGTATGATGGCAAAAAGGATATGCTGGGCGTGACGTTTCTGGCTGCGGATTTCAAGCAGTTTGATAATGTGGAACCCAAACTGCGTTTTTACCGGCCCACGGATTTCGCCCGGTTTCATGGAGAAAACCGCCTCCGAAAAAGGTTTCACCATTTGCTTGAAAGAGAAAAAGCCCAGATCGCCTCCGGATTTTTGAACACCGGGTTCTTGGGAGTATTTTCGGGCGAGGGAGGAAAAATCCTCCCCTGATTTGGTTTTTTTCAGGCATTCGTATACCCTTTTCAGCACTTTATTTTCCAGTTCCGGAGATGGAGTCGGCTCAAGAAGAATCTGTCGGAGACGGTATTGCACAGGGACCCTATCGTTTTTCGAATCCCGAAAGGCAAATGACGAAGGTGCCATGCTGATTCCGAGAAAAGTAAGCGTTATGATAAAAGTATTAAACCTCATGACTATTCCTTATGTTTGAAAAGCTTGTGAAAAACACTTTTATTGAATGAAATCCCCGCTTTTTCTAAACTCACCTCTTGGTCTCCTCTCTATTCTATAGAGGAGATAACTCGTTGCGAGCCTTCTAGTTCCCCCTCTATAGTATAGAGAGGGGGTCAGGGGGTGAGTTTCGTGCTAATGACTCCCTGTATAATAACTCTCCGAACCCTGTAAGGCAAGACTGTGTTGTACAATTACTCCAGGAATGATTTTTTCCTTGGTTTTTTTCAGTTTTCGTAAAAAACATTTGATTCTGAGAGAGGCTGTCATTATATAATTACATATTTCAACAGAATTTTACGGGTTAAACCATTTCGTGAGGAAGGAAATGAGAACCATGAAAAAAGCCGGTATTGCTCCGTTCATGATCATATTGTTGACATCGTCGCCGCTTTTTGCCGAGGTGGTGCTGGAGCCGTTTTCTTACACACAGGATTTTGAGAAGCGCTCCGAGTGTGCCTGGTCATCCTACCCGGAATGGCAGGATACCGCCTACGACCCGAATTTCAGGGCCAACACCATTGTTCCCGGCGATCCCAATATCTCCATAGTCCAGATAGTGACTCCCTACACCAATGTAGACAACTATGCCGGAACTCAGAAATCTTTGGACGCTTATCTGATCCCCGGATCCTCCATCACCCTGCGTTATTTCCTAAAAACTCAGCTTGCCGCCGAATATTTCAAAGTTCGCCTGGCATCCGGCCCGGACGGCAAACTCGACGTGACCATCCCAAATCCGCCCCGTAACCGCTGGGAATGGGTAACGGTTACCTATAGTGACTTTATCCGGGAAAACCCCCGTGTGGCCGGGAAAGGACAGATCAAGGTGAACGCTCTGGCGGTGCTGGCCAAGTTCCCCAAGGGGGATCCTACCATGCCCATTTACCTGGGACTGGACGATGTGACGTTCAAAGGGGCGCGGGCGCTCGCATTCCAGTTTGCAGAGCCGCAGATGTACAAGCTCTCCGAGTGGAAGCCATACATTCCTCAGAAGCATTACAAGAAAGGCGAGTCTTTCAACCTGGCGGGAAGATGGCCCCTTGCGGCGGACAAGGTCACCCTGAATGTAATCTCGTTTACCGACACAACCAAATCGTTCCTGGCCGCTCCGCTCAAGAACAGCGGGGATGAATGGTCTCTTCGGGATCTGAAACTCACCTGGCCGGAGGGTATGTACCTCGGAACCCTCACCGCCTGGCGGGGAACGGAGAAGCTTTCGGACACCCAGTTCACCCTGTACATCGCTCCGGCCGGCCTGGGAGGCAATCATCCCCGGCTCTGGTTCGACAGCGAGAAAAAAAAGTGGGTGGACAGCCGGCTGAAGAGCGAGAAGTTCAAAAAGGTCTATGACAATATTATTTCCTCGGCCAGTTCCTCACGGTCGAGCAACCCGGTGGACAGGGTGGTCTGGGATATCGACCAGTTCCCGGATGAAAACTGGCTGCCGACCCTTACCGCCTGGTCAGGAACACGGCTCGGCGCATGGGAAAGCGCCATTCATAACAATGCTCTGGCCTACGCAATAAGCGGCGACAAGGAGGCCGGTACTTACTGCAAGGAACTCCTGGTAAAGGTCAGCGAGTTCCCTTACCTCCTCCATCCCTGGATGATCAAACGCGGCCACGGCATCTACTATCCGGTCGGGGAATTCGGCATGGAGATGGCTCTCGGCTACGACCTTACCTACGACCTGATGACCGAAAACGAGCGGAAGGTCGTCTGTGACGGCATGATGAAGAACATCGTCCTCGGCTGCCATAACGGGTATGTGGTGGACAACCTGGTGACTTCCACCTCATCCAACTGGGTGGCGCACATCACCGGCGGCTCGCTCATGTGCCAGGCCGCCATGTACGGCGACAGCCCGGATATGGCCCCGCTGGAACCCTACTTCACCGGCGCGGTGTTCAAAGACCACATCCTGATCCAGAACGCGCTCGACCGTGACGGCGAATACGGCGAGGGGTATGGCTATTTCGATTTCTCCATGCTTTCCTGGTCGAAGAGCCTCCCTGCGCTGGAGAATGTGTTCAAAGTGGATATTTCCGGCAAGCTCAACGGCGGATATAAGGGACTGGCCTGGGCGGGCATACTCAAGAACAAGGAGTATTTCTATTTCGGTGATTCAGGCGGCGGCCTCCGCCCGATGACCAATTTCGCCTGGCTCCTCCCCAAATACAAGGACCCCCTTCTCGGATACCTTTACAACTATCTAAAGGGCGGCGAAACGTTCATGGATGTCCTCTATGAAACCGCCGATGTGCCGAAAAAGGATCCGTTTGCCGAAAATCCGGTGAAGGTGTTCAAGGATGTGGGCACCACGGTGTTCAAGAGCGGCTGGGAGAAGGATGATTTCGCTTTCGTGATGCGCACCGGACCGTTCGTCAATCACCAGCACCTGGATCAGGGGTCTTTCTGGCTTGCGGACCGGGGAGTCGATTTCATCACCGAACGTCACGGCTCCACCTACTATAACGACCCCATATATCAGTCCTGGTACACACAGCCGGTGGCTCATTCCACCATCCTCATCGACAACAATCACCAGAGCCAGCGGGTGGGCGACCTCCTCCTGCATGTGGACGGGTTCAACGATTACGCCTATGTCTGGCAGTTCCTGGACGGCAGGAGCGCCGCATTCACCTCCGGCAACATCGGCCGCCTCTACTGGGACAAGGTGAAGAGCCTGAAACGGAATGTGCTCTACCTGAAACCCCGCACCCTGCTCATGCTCGACACAGTAATTCCGTGTGAAAAGGATGTGGATGTGACCCTCCTCTACCAGACCGAGCGCCTGGGGGACATCACCGCCGGAGCGAAAGCTTCCCGCATCACCAAAGACGGGGTGACCATGCATGTCAGGCACCTCTCCCCGGCCTTTATTGACGCCAAAGCGGTTGAAACTCCCCACTACCTCTCCACACTCCGTGACCGTAATCCCCTGGTCAAAGAGGGGATGCTCACTGTGCAGGCGCGCACGGACGGCGTTCCGCAGGTGATGGCCAACCTCATCACCACCACCAAGGGCGGCGACCCGAATGTTTCCACCGAGGAAGGCAACGGCTTTGTTTCCGGAACCGCGGACGGCGTCCCGTTCATCTACAGCACCCGGCCCGGAGCGGTCTATACCGCCCGCGAGTTCATTACCGACGCCCCTGCTCTCACCTGGGACTCCGCGCGCACCTTCGCGGCCATTACCCAGACCCTTTCGAAGAACGGCGTTCTGGTCATGGAAGCGGACAACCCGGTGACCTTCGAATCCTCCGCCGAGGGATTCAAGTACAATACCTGCCGCGACTGCACCCTGACCCTGGGCGCCCCCGCCAAACCGGCGACTGTCACCCTGAACGGCAAGGCGATATCATTCACCTGGAACGCCGAAAAATCGGCGGTTGTGCTGGGGATAACAAAGGGGGACGGGATGGTGGTGGCGAAGTAAAAATGCGGTGAACCACGAAAGACACGAAATTAAGAACTAAAGAACAAGAAAAAAGAAGAAAAGAATGAAGGAACAGGGAAGGGGAGCGAAGGCTCCCCTTTTTTATCAAAAAAATTAAAATCTTAGGCGATGTTACCAACTTATTTTATGCCATATTCTTCTATTAATTTGAGTAGACCATTTCGTCCGATATTGGTTTGATCTGGCCCAAGAATCAAATGAAGTGTTATATTTGGAATAGGTTCATTCCGTTTATTGAATTGTACTGTAGTCACCCTTAGTTTATTTATAGTTTTGTCATATTTTACGTAGGATTCACCATGTTTTGATAAGCTTTTTTTCTTCCAACCATCTTTTTTCAAAATGCGCACTAATTGTTTTCCAGTAATTGCAGGCAGACCTCCGCTCATAATCGGCCTCAGCTGAACTGCGGTATAGTAAAGCTGTCTTTTGTTATAAGAGTACCTAATGGAAGGGTATCGTGTATCTCAACTTTTTTCCGTCTTGGGGAAAGGGTTACAGGAACATTATGTTCTTTTAGAAATCGATCACATTCTCCCACATCTTCAAGTGTATTTAAATGCAAGGCGATCAAGTCACGAAGAATTTCTTCTGTCTCTTCTATTGTATCGCCGAAAGAAGCGGTTCCAAGCTCTTTACAATGACCAGTCCACACATCCCCTTCCTTTTCAAAGATCATGGTCAGAACGATATATCTCATGTAAGACATATTTATCTCCTTTTTTTAGATATGATTTTTCCTTAATTTCATCACCAAAACGGAGTTTTGAGCTTATAATACCTATGGCGCCATCTTTGGCATTACGTATAGCTTCCTCTTCTGAATCACCACAAGCAAGAACTCCAGGAAGCCTAGGGCAATAAGCATAATATCCCTCGCCATCCGGCTCAACTTTAATGGTAATTTCATATATACATTCTTCCATAATATTTCCTCCCACATGATATACTTTCAGTATACATCCATTTTGTAATGATAAATATACTAGTTTAAAGATCAACCTCAAGGGAAAAATAAAGGATATTGTCTGAACCACTGATTCGTGTGATTGAAATGATAAAAAATGATAAATGCGGAAACCGGCGACGGTTACCCTGAACGGCAAATCGGTATCCTTCACCTGGGACGCAGAAAAATCTGCGGTGGTGCTGGGGATAACCAAGGGCGACGGGATGGTGGTAGTGAAGTAAAAGGGAAAGATAAAAGGAAAAGAATGAAGGAAAGGGGGAGGGGAGCTTCCCTTCAGGATACCGTTGTTAAACGGACTACTTCAGAAGGAATATGAAGAATAAGTAGAGTAACACATATATGATAATACCAATCAGAGTGGCCACTAAGAATGTGATCGGGCTGCGTCGAAACATGCGCCTGTAGACGTGAAGGATGCCCACAATAGGATCTTGATTTCGGTCCCGCTTGGACAAAGTACGTTCAAGCTCGTCCACAATTCTCACTGCATTCTCCACCTTGTCGGAAGCAAGGGCAGTCCTCAGTTCATTCAGAACTACCTCGTGTTCCCGTGTGACCTCCGCCACCGGTTTCCGTTTACTGGATTCGCGCATTTCCAAAAACATATTCTGCACGCAATCGTAATACTTCTGTTTTTGTTCAGGGCTCAGATGTCGGCTCCTCTCAAACCTCAGAATGACATCTCCCAACCACTCCTCAATCCGGTATTCCCCTGCGAGGTCAATGTCAACGTCACGTTCCACAGCGCGAAATATGGACCTAAGCCGCGAGTCGTCGATTTGTGCTTGGTTCACAATCATCTCTTCAAGAAGGTCCAACAGCGTTTCCTTTGCCTTCCTGATTCGCTCTCTCCGGATTCGCTTTCCTGAGAACCAGAGACCGATAGGCCCCAACACGAAGAAGATCAGTCCGATGATGAAGGCGATGACTATGCTAGTGCTATTCTGTTTCCAGAACTCGAGAAATCCGGCTTACATTACACCCCCTTACCCTAACAAGAATAAGATTGCTACCGATAAGTTGCAAAGTTTCATTTTTTTCTGACAGTATAATGACTTATGAGAATAGTACCAAAATGCATAAGTCCGAGAGATTTTCAAAGGGGAAAATAAAAAAATCCCTTGACTAGAGAGGAGCATATTACCGCCGCGGGATATTTTTCTTGAAACTTGTTTAGTGGAAGCAGAGGGTTTCCCCCTCTATTTTCAAGAGAGGGGGTCAGGGGGTGAGTTTCCACACCACCTTCTTTACCCCCGGTTTCACCGTCATCCGCATCGTTTTCCCATCCTTTTCAAGAGAAATCTGCTGCTCCGGGTTTCCCTCCCAGCGGAGAGAGAGACGGCCATCGGGGCCGGTTGCGCCCTGAAAGAGCGTCCGCCCCTTGCCGGAGAGGTCGCGGAAGATATGCACCCAGCGCATGGGTTTGGCTTGGGCGTCAACGATTTCTAGTTGGGCTACCTGGTTCTTTAGCTCGAAAGCCAGCGTTTCGCCTTCAAGCTTGAAATTGTATTCTCCGGCAGGTAGGTTAAAAGAAACCCCGTCCGAAGTCGTCCCACCTGTCAGAAAATTGTCCGAAAGCGATGCTTTTGTAAGCTTCCAGGGGAGGGTGACTTTCCCGCCTTCCAGGGAGGAAAGGCTGCCGGATGAAGCGGCGGCGTTGAAATACAGGGTCGCCGGATTACGGAATCGGAACCGGAGATCGCCAGCTTTCGCTTCAAGACAGTCTACAAGGAACACCTCGCCTGGTGTGGCGGCGAGACGGCTCTCATCGGAAGTGAGCAAAGGAATCTGATCCGCCCGGTATCGGAGCAGGGCGAGCGTCCCTTTGATAACTCCGGGATGATTGCCGAGGAGAATCCTCCACGCATCCGCTCCCTGGCGGATGACTGCATCGGTTTCGGCGCCCTTGAGAATTTCGGTTGAGCCGCTGTTCACCCCCGCTTTCCAGGGGCGCAGAACTGCAAAAAAATCCTCGGAAGGCTGATGGTGAACTTTGATCCAGCGGTAGGGGCCGAAATGGCTCCGGGTCTGGGGGACATTGATGTTATAGGTGCGCAGGGCGGACGCCAGCACTTCCCAGTGGTCGGAGTAGTAGACAGGGATATTCCGCGCCCGGTCGGTGTTTGGCAGTATGGCATAAAGCGGCATCACTTTGAACGTGTCCGGGCGGCCAATCGCCCAGCCGTCCCAGTCTTTCATGGTGATACGGTTCGGGCGGTTCCAGATTGGGTCGCTGTTCATGGTCACCGGGCGGGAAAGTTCTATCCCCTCGCCCCAGAGGACGGAGGTTCCCTCGCCCACCATGAGCGTTCTGGGGAAATATCCCGGCCCGGCGGAATCGCCCGGTTTCCAGCCCCAGGCGTACTGGTAAGCCCAGTAGCACACCCCGCCGTTCTCGACATACTTCCAGAGCTTTTCGCGGTAATCCGCCATGTCGCGGTCCCGGACAAGTACGGCAAAATGTCCCACTACGATGCGGTCGAACCGTGATAGATCCCCGCCCAGGGCTTTATAATCGAGCAGCTCATACTGCATCCCGAGCCGCTTGAGAATCTGCTCAGTCTGGCCGTCGATTTCGACGAGGCCGATTCGTTTGGGACGGGTGGGATACGAAAGGATATTCTCCAGAATTTTCCTGGCGCCCTCGTGATTGTTATCGAGCACCTGACGGGCGATGTCGAGGGCGTTGAAGATGAACATCCCCTTCCCGTAGGGGCAGCGCAGCACCATGGGCCAGTCCGCGCGGATGCTCTCGGTGGGCCAGTCAAGAGTAAAGTCGAGCGGCTTTTCCTGTAGGAAATCGATGGCCAGTCTCACCCCTTCACGGTTGGTGAAGGTGATGGTATTGCCGGAGCTTGTCACATTTTCGGCAGGGATGTGCAGATTCCACTGCAAGGGGTAGGATGAGCGCACCTGGTCCCAGATCACCAGCACATCCGGTTTCAGAAAAAGAAAATGACGGCGGTTGAACGGTGCGGGAAGGCCGATATCCCAGTTGGCAACCTCCCCGGAAGCGTAGTCGAATCCGGGTGTGGAGAGAAAATGCGCCACACCGTCCGGGTAATAGTCGCGGGCGAGAGTCTCGTCGATGGTTTTATTCACCTCGACTGCGGGGCCGCTGTACTTTTTCTCCGGAATGGCCAGGGATTCCCCTGCGCCGTCGAAGGTGACCACGCTGTGGGAATAGTCCACCTGATCCAGCATCCGCCGTGACCAGACATAGGATGCCGCGCCACGGGTGAGGGTGAGTGGAAATCCGCGCCAGATCAGGGAAAAATCGCCGTGATTGGGCTGGTGGTGCATGGTGTTGTTGGCGGTTCCCCATTCCGGGCCGAATGTGGCGAAAAAGAGCGTCTCGTCCTTCTCGGCAAATCGCTCCCGGAAAAGCACATACCCCATTCCGGGTAGATAGCTCATATACGAGGGCTTCACCGGGGCGATGTCGGGATTCACGAACAAGAGGCTCTCCGGAGCGAGCTGAGAGCCGAGATTTTTCCAACTCCATATCCACTCGCCTGCCATCCGTGGATCGCTTTCCGCATACCGTGAGGCCGCCCAGCCGAGGATCACGCCCTGGTTTTCCCACCAGTGTGAATCATCCGCCGCAAGCATGGTGGGACGGTTCGGACCTTCCGTTGCGGGAGCTGGGTTGCTTTCGGAGAAGAACCCGAGCATCTTCTTGAAGCGGTCGTCCTGGAAATAATCATGAACTCCGGCGTTTTTCAGCGCCGCCGCCAGAAGGTATAACTGCTGGAGCACGCCGCCGGCATACCGGGGATTTTCATTCCAGGCCCCGCCCGGCCGTGAGCCGAGGCTCAAAACCCGCTCGAAATAATCAGAGGCATACCGGGTAATTTCCTTCGCCCGCGGATCTTTGGTGAAAACCAGGCCATATAACCCGACCGCCAGGAGACGGTTGACATTCATGTTGGCGGTGACCCATTCTTCCCTGTCCTCGGGAATGTAGTCGGTCTGGAAAAGGAAACCTTTCCCCAGGTGGTCTTGCCCCTTGTTCAGGTAGTGGGTGATCGTCCATGAGAGCGTTTCTTCGATCCGGCGGCGGTCATCATCGGTATAAACGCCGCTGTCCCTGGTCATGTCGTACGCCAGGATGGCCGATACCGCCTGGTAGGGGCTGCGGAGAATCCAGATATCCACCATGTAGGGAATATATTTCCGGAGATAGTCCATGCTCGCAAGGGCTGAACTCCGGGCTTTCAGCGCGTATTTCCGCTCCCCGGTAAGCAGGTACAGCACCGGGGCTGCGCTGCCGCCGTCTCCGGCGGACATTCTTCGGACATAACTCTGCAGGGGTTCCTTCGTCAGGTTGTTTTTTGCCCTGGCAAGCTCGGTATCGGTGACTAAAACAGCGCCCCGGGCTGGAAGGGCTGACAGGAGACAGAGAATTCCGAGGAGAAACAGCATGGACAATCGAAATCGCAGAAACGGAGAGAACAGATCCTGAAACAAGTTCAGGATGACACGTGTCATGCCGAACTCGTTTCGGCATCTATATACATACGGCTTCATTGTGATGCTCCTTATTTTTCACTATTTTTTACCGCATTTTTCCCCAGACGTTCTTCAAGCTGTTTAAGGTAAAGACTTATCGGCTGAACATGTATATCCAAAGATTCGATGTAACCCTCCGGCCATGAGTAGTCGATGAGGCCGCGGTTGTAGATCATGGCGTTGAGGCCGATGTGGCCGATGGAGTAGTTCTGAGCCGCGGGGGTCTTCTGCACGATGAACATGCCCTCGCAGTTCCAGGCGAAGCTGTTGAATCCCATCCAGCGCGGCGGCACCGAAGTGGCGTACCGGAAAGCGAGCGGGGCTTTCACATTGTCGTAAAGGCTGCCCACTATCAGGCTGGAATGCGGCTCGCTGCTCCCGTAAGGGCGTGTAGCGATGCAGTCGAGGAATACATTCGGCCCGCAGGTCGCTGTGCCTCCCAGCACGAAGGAATGCCTCCCCTGGTCAGACCGGCACCTCTGGACGAGGCAAAGCTGACCGCACATATGGAAGGTGAACCTGCGTCCCCCGGCGCTGACCGAAACCGGCTCGATGGAAGTACAATCCTGCACGGTGGTCCGTTTGCTTCCTGCGTCCATAAGTACGGTGCTCATGGCGAAATGGAGCGCGGTGACATCCCGCACCCAGGCGTCCCGGACATTGGTCATCCGTATGAAGTTCCAGTAATGGTTCTCATCCGAGTAATATTCAAAGCCGGTATAATCCGGACGGTCCATGTTCCCGAACTTGTTTGTGCGAATGCTCCGGTCGAAATCTGACATTCCCCGGAGGTTTTCAACTCCGACCTGGGCGATGCGCCCGGAGTCCGTGTACTTCACCAGTTCGCCGCCGCCCCAGCGGGTTTCGATGGCTGCGACAAGGGGAATGTCCACAGTGATATGGTCGCCATCAACCGCGGTGACAGTGCGCTCGGAATCGTGGCGGATGTCTTCCGTCCACTTGGTCGGGTCGAGCCGGAGTGAGTCGTACCATGCCCTGTTGCCGAACCTTCGGACAAGAACCGTATCGCCCGTCTTGAACCCTGTCGCTGATGAAACACGGAAGCTGCGCGCCCCCACCGGAACATAATCGTCGAGAATGCGCGCCGCGCTGCCCTTTATTTCCACCGCCCCGGAGGCTCCGGCGAACTCGATAAGTCCGATATTCTGGATTGGTGTACCGGCCTTGCCTTTGAACGATCCCTTCCCGAAAAGCACTGTGCCATTTTCGCCCTGGCCCTCGCCGCGGAGTATCACGCCGCCAACGGTAATCCGAAGCGGCTTGTCCAACTCGTACCGTCCCCGCTTGATGAGCACAGCCCCCCGGAAGCCATTCTTGTCCGGCGCAAGCGCAGAAACGCGGTCGATTGCCTCCTGGATACGGCCTGCATCATTCCCTCCGCCGGGCTTCACCACCGCTTTAACCGGTAATTTCGGAAGACGAACACCACCGCCGCCATACCCGGCATAGGAAAAATCGGGAAAAGTGTTGCCCTTTTCATCCGGTGTATACACCAATCTCCCATCTTTTCCGGGATATACCAACCGGCTGTAATTAACAGACTGCTTATCATTGTCGGCCTGCCACAACCTGGGATAACAATGGTACGGAATCATCAATATCAAGATCAGAGAAATTGTAACCACCTTTATCCAATTCTTTTCAAACATGATATCCCAGCCTTTTTATATACGGTATGTTTCAGTGATATGAGTTAAATTGTTTATTGAGCAAGATAGGATGCCGTTTCATGTTCTGCAAGGAGGAATTATGCTGCTCCGGTAAATATTAGAATGCATTGTTGATAATAGATGCGGCAACGGTTTCATCGTTCCCGCCTGCGGCAACGGTTTCATCGTTCCTGCAAAGCGGCAACAAGTTCGGCATGACGTTTGCCAGTTACACTGTATAATCACCGGAGTAATAAAACCAAAATCAATAGACCGGATAAAACACTTTCCGGAGTTTTCTCTTTGATTTTTCTGTAATTTTTATGTATATTTTTTCGAAGAGCCGATGTAGCTCAGCAGGCAGAGCATCTCACTTGTAATGAGAGGGTCACCCGTTCGATTCGGGTCATCGGCTCCAATAAGATTTTAATAATAACAGCCACTTACAGAGATTTGTAATGTGGCTTTTTTATCTCTACTTTGTCTTGGGTCTATGCCGGGTCTATGATACAGGGAAAATCGTGAAGAAAAAGTCCTCGGATTATAGTCAAGCCATACTCTGATATGCCGCGACATGCTTCATTCAAAGAAACGTGCAATATTCGCATTGTGAGCTTTTTTTATATGAAGCAAGTGAGAATTTGAAGAATAATTGGTTATATTTAAGCATCAGAATGAAACAAAACCCCGCCACAGAGTATAATTATGAGGTAAATTTCAAGGATCGTTTGTCAGGCCATATCAGAAGACCTTTATAAAAAGATAAACGATTTTACGCCTTTTTTATGCATCTACAACAAGAAGATAACCTACTTGTTGAACCAAGACATTTAAACAAGCCTATTGTGTTTTTAAATGATCTCCAATATCACAACTATCAACTTGGTTTGAATTAAAAGTAACAATGCTATGTCAATTCGTCAAATAACGCACACTTTAAATTCTATCTTTTCCAGGCCATGTTTTTGTACGCTGAAAAAAGATAGCTCGCAAAATCGTTCACTGGCGAATCGATTAGACGCAAGAAGGGGCATTCCTGATAAATGGTTAAACCTTATCGACACCAAGAAACCAGCAGGATAGTTTTAGGATCGTTTACCCCAGCAAGAAACATCCAATTTTGCCCATCAAAGCA
>JAUYCD010000253.1 GCA_030692375.1 Candidatus Latescibacter sp.
CACTGGCATTACGCCGATACCAAAAGCTCCACCGGAGAAGACCTGGTATATACCTACTGGAACTGGTTCAAGGACAAACTGCGTGAAAACGGTTTCAGCGACGATATTTCTTCAACGAATTTTGCGGCGATCGACACCCTGACCGATGCAATGATCAAGATCGGAAAGAGCAAGATTTCGCATACTATCCCCTCCTCGAAAACACAGCAGTATTACGAGATGATCGGTAAGTACCCTCAGTTTGTGTACGGCTGGGAAGATATCACGAAAAACAATGCCGCGCTCCGAGACAGCACCGGCAAAGCCAACGGCAATTTCGATGAAGACATCCGGAATGTGGTTTCCCCTGATCGCAACCAATACATGAATATGCGAAAACAGTCCAATGATAAACTGAAACTGGGGCAGGATGGAATAGACCTTATGATTATCAACCGGATGGTTTCAGCCATAGACGCGGCCCGGCTGGCCTACCATCACAACAAGAAGATCGATTCGGAGCTGAGCATGGTGCGTATGAGTATCGTACAGAAGCAGATAAACGATCACAAAGTTCCCATGCTCATGTTTACGAAAAAATTCTGAGGCAGTTTGTGAAAAGACCTGCAACCGGCATCGCCATTCTGGCGTTATTGTTCTTGTACATCTTTACTGCGGCGCCAGCCGGGGCCGAAGTGAAAAAAGATCACATGAAAGCATTCATGTTGTCGTTCCTGGTTCCGGGACTCGGGCAGTTCTACGCCGGTTCTCCCGGCTATGCCAAGCTGTTTATTGCAACGGAGCTTGCCATTTGGGGAGGGTATTATTATAATACCACCATGAAACAGGCTCGGAGACAGGACTACCTTGCTCAGGGCGCTCTTAAAGCCGGCGCCGATCCTTCTGAAACCGGCATTGCGTACCTGAATGCCATAGGTGCTTACAACTCATCGTTCGATTATAATCAGTCTCAGCTTCAAATGAATGATGTTCCCGTGCTCTATACAGGAAACAAGGGATGGAACTGGGACTCGGAGGCTGACAGAGTTCAGTTCAGATATTTACGGGAGCGTGAGCTCGATTATGAAAACAACATCAAGTACTGTATTGCAGGAGCGGTGCTGAATCATTTTCTTTCGGGACTGCAGGCATCCAGCCTGATCCGCAAGAGTTCCGCAAATAGAGCAGTAACTGTAAATGTATTAGAGAATGGACTTGCGCTAACCTATAGAAGGAGTTATTGACATTGTGAATAAAATCGCGGGTTATCTCTTCATTTACCTCTTGTTTTTTTCCGGAACCGCGCTGTCGCAGGAGTATTTCGGCCAGAACAAGGTGAATTATACTTCTTTTTCCTGGAAATATATCCCGACAGAGTATTTTGATATTTATTACACTGAGGGAGGATATGAGATCGCGCTTATCGCTTCCCGTATCGCGGACGACTCTTACAAGAGCATTTCGGCCCACTGGAACTATATCCCCAAGAAACGCATCCCTATTCTGGTGTTCAGCTCACATAATGATTTCTCCCAGACCAATGTATTGACAGATATCATCGAGGAAGGGACCGGCGGTTTCACCGAGCTGTTTAAAAATCGTGTGGTTATACCCTGGGAAGGCTCCTTGGATAAATTCAAGCACGTAATTCATCATGAGCTTACCCATGCCATCATGTTTGACATGCTCTACGGCGGCGTGATGCAATCCATAGTCAGCCGCGAGTACACTTTTCAGCTTCCCCTGTGGTTTGCGGAAGGTCTCGCGGAGCATGAAAGCCAGTACTGGGGCACGGAAGCTGACATGATCATGCGTGACGGCATCATCAGCGGTTATATTCCCCCTATCGAAAATACCTACGGGGGATACCTGGTCTATAAAGGGGGCGAATCCTTCTTCAGGTTCCTCCAGGAACAGTATGGAAGTCCCACGAAATGGATAGCCGGCGAGCTTTTGCAAACCCTCAGCGCCTCCAAGAATCTGGACAGGGCATTTAAATCGGTCCTCGGAAAAAGCATCGAAGACCTGTCAAAGGAATGGCAGAGAAAGCTCCGTACGGATCACTGGCCTGAAGTGGCAGGCCGTGAGCTTCCTGAAGATTTTGGAGTCAAGCTCACCGACCATGAAAAAGAGAAGAATTATCTGAACATCAGCCCTGAGTTCAATCCGACCGGCGACAAGATAGCATTCCTGAGCGACCGTAACGGGTACAAGGAAATCCTCCTCATGCGGGCGTCGGACGGAAAAATCCTGGAAACCCTGGTAAAAGGAGAAAAAGCGGGCGATTACGAAGAGATGCACTGGCTGCGGGGAGGAATCACCTGGTCGCCTGACGGCAAGATGATCGCGTTCGCATCGAAATCAGGCTCGCGCGATGCTATCCATATCAAAAAGGTGGATGACGGCGGTTTCGACAAGGAAATCAAACTCGATATGGGCGCCGTGTATTCCCCGTCCTGGTCTCCGGACGGCAGCAAGATTCTTTTCTGCGGTATAAAGGATGGGAAACTGGATCTCTTCACGGTAACGGTTAAAAACGGAGAAATCATGCGGCTGACCGATGATTTCTTCAATGAGGCGGACCCCTCCTGGAGCCCTGACGGAAAGCGTATCGTCTTTTCATCCGACCGGCGCGACCCTCCCTACGAATACACCCTGAATGACATAAAGGAAGATTACGATCTTTTCACTATGAATGCAGACGGTTCCAATATCCAGAGGATTTCCACAGGCCCATTCAACGACAGGAACCCTTCTTGGTCGCCCGACGGGAAGAATCTCGTTTTTACCTCTGACCGAAACGGGATTAACAATCTCTATTCCATAAATCTCGATGCGATGACGGTAACGCCTCTCACCAACCTTCTCACCGATGCCTCGGCGCCGGTCTGGTCTCCGGACGGGAATACCATTGCATTTACTTGTTTCAAGTACGGCGGCTGGGACGTTTACATTCTTAAACGCCCCCTCAAACGTGATATTAAACTGGAAAACATCACTCCCACCGCCTATAGAACCCTTGCATTGAAGCAGGCATCCTCTCCAAAGCAGAAGTCCGATGTCGTTCTTTCCGACACCGGCTCCGGACAGGAATTGGCAATACCGAGAACGGAAGAGAAATCATATTCCCTTAAATTCACTCCGGACATGATCAACGCCTTTGCCAGTTATAATACCTTTTATGGAATCGGCGGAATGGGGCAGGTTTCATTCTCCGATATCATGGGGGATCACCGTATCAATCTTGGTGCGCAGCTTCAATATTCGCTGGAAGAAAGCAATCTGGCTATATCGTACATGTATCTGAAAAAACGCACCAATTACGGATTTGGCCTTTTTCATTATAAAAAATACTATTATTCCACAAACTGGGATATTTTCAGCGACCGGATTTACGGCGGGTCTTTCATGGCTTCGCGCCCTCTTTCCCGGTTTGAGCGTCTGGAAGGCGCCATAAACTTCCTGACCGTCCAGCGCGATGCTTATTCCAGCTTGTACTACGATCCATATTACGGCTCCTTTCCCGGGGAAAAACAGAAGCTTGCCGGTGTTCGAACATTGGGGATTGATGCGAGCTTCATCCATGACAACGCTCTCTGGGAATATACCGGTCCGGTCAACGGATCACGGTACAAAGTCAACATCGAATACAATCCTCCGCTGGCTCAGACAGACCTTTCTTATACCACAGTAGAAGTTGACTATCGTAACTACCACCGGTTCGGCAATAAATATAATTTTGTGTCACGGTTGAGCGGAGGCTCCAGTTTCGGCCGTAACCCGCGCCTGTTCTTTCTCGGAGGCACCGATAACTGGCTGAATGCGAAGGTAACCTGGCTCGGCCCCGGAATCGAACAATCCCAGGATGTTTTCTTTGCAAGGTCACCCTATCCTCTCCGCGGTTACAACTGGAATGCATTTTATGGCGAGCATTATTTTCTCACCAACTTTGAATTTCGCTTCCCCTTCATCGAATACCTTTCCCTGGGCTGGCCTCTTCCGTTGACCATCGGAAACATCGGCGGGGTATTCTTCACCGACATCGGTTCTGCCTGGGGGAAAAACGAGCGAATAAACATAGGCACAGCCGATAAACCTCAATATATCAAAGTCTATAACGGAAGCTTCCGCGGGGGTGTGGTTGATGAAGCCGGAATTTTCAGGCTGAACGATATCAAAATGACCTGGGGATTCGGGATGCGTGTGAATCTGGGATTCGCCATCCTCAGGTTCGACACCGCTTGGCCAACCGATCTCAACCAGAATTTTAGCCCCATGTTCAGCGTAGCTCTCGGCCCGGATTTTTAAGCTTATTTTGTGATTGACACCGAACCATAGATTTCGTATTTTTAAGGACGTTGAAAAAGGGGTAGTAGCTCAGTTTGGTTAGAGTGACGGCCTGTCACGCCGTAGGTCGCGGGTTCGAGCCCCGTCTACCCCGCCAATAATAACTTTCTATAAATACAGGACTTGGGAATTGTACCCGAGTCCTTATTATTTCCAATTTATCTTCATCCCCCACACTATCTCCTCACTTGATTCACCATGAATAAGGTGATATATTTCTCCTGAATAATTCTGATTGACACCCCTATCCCCATGACCATTATGAAAAAAATTTTCTCTTCAATAAAAAACTTCGATATCCAAACTATTGGTTTAATCTTTGTACTTATCCTTGGAACATTGGTTGTCTATGGGCAGGTGCATAATTACTACTTTATAAATATAGATGATGACACCTATGTTTATGAAAATGTCAATGTAAAGAGCGGGTTGAATCCACAAAGCATAATCAATTCTTTCACCTCAACACATGGATCGTGCCTCTGGATACCTGTAACATGGCTTTCGTTGATCGTTGATTACGAATTGTTCGGATTAAATCCCGGAGGGTATCATCTCACAAATGTTTTATTTCATATAATCAATACACTCTTATTGTTTGCTTTTTTCAGGAAAACGACCGGAAATACCTGGCGAAGCGCTTTTGTCGCTGCTCTTTTTGCTCTTCATCCATTACATGTAGAGTCAGTTGCCTGGATTACGGAACGCAAGGATGTTCTCAGTATATTCTTTATGATGATGGCTTTGTATATGTATTCAAAGTATGTCGAACGTCCCTCTCTTCGTAAATATGTTCCGGTTATTGTGTTATTTTCCCTGGGTATTATGGCAAAACCAATGATTATTACTTTCCCGGTTTTATTGCTTTTATTGGATTTTTGGCCATTCGGAAGATTTAATGGCGGTGGAAAAGTAACGTTAAAGAATTCAAAATTTATGAAGGTTGCTAAAGTAACAATTAACCGAATTTTTATTGAAAAAATCCCATTTTTCATGATTTCGGCAATTGTTTTTATTGTCACTCTTGTTGTTGCAAAGGGGGGCAATGCATTAATATCATTAGACTCTCTTTCTTTGCCGCAGCGTTTACAAGAAGCCGTTTTATCATATGCGCTCTATATAGGAAAGATGATCGTTCCCCGCCACCTCGCGTTTTTTTACCCGTACAGAAGTGAAGCTGTCCCTTTATGGGAGGTATCGTGCGCTGGTTTGTTACTAATGGGTATAACAGTACTCGTAATTCGATTATCGCGGCGCTTCCCCTGGTATCCCTTCGGATGGTTTTGGTATTTAGTATCGCTTTTGCCTGTGATCGGGATTTTTCAGGCTGGCGAACAAAGTATGGCTGACAGATTTACTTATATGCCCCTTATCGGTTTGTTTGTCATGGGCGTCTGGGGTGTTTCTGACAGCATACATAACTGGGGTCAAAAAAAACTTATTTTATCCATGCTCATGATGGTAATCATTTTTATATATGGAACAATAACATGGGTGCAAGTGAAGCACTGGAAAGACACTTATTCACTTTTGTCCCACGCTCTTACTGTAACTTCAAAGAACTACCTGGCGCATCAATATATCGGGTATTACTACGCCAGGCACGGAAAGATCGAAGATGCTTTTACCCATTTCAATGAAGCGCTGAAGATCGATCCCAGCTTTGCTAGAATTCATAACGATTTAGGAGCGCTGTTAACCAGGATTGGCAAGTACGATGAAGCGCTCGCACACTTCCGGGAAGCATTGCGACTCGATCCAAATTACGCTGAAGTCCATGATAATATCGGAATTCTCTATGCTGGTCAAGGCAAGACAAACGAGGCGCTCATGCATTATAACGAAGCATTGAAGCTCAAACCCAACAATGACAAGGTGCTCAATCACATCGGCATACTCTGGTATAATTTCGGCAATAATGACAAGGCACTCGGGTATTACAATGAAGCATTGCGACTCAATCCAAATTACGCAGAAGCTCACGATAATATAGGAATTCTCTATGATAGTCAAGGCAAGACAAATGAGGCTCTCATGCATTATAACAAAGCATTGAAGCTCGATCCCAACAATGATAAGGTGCTTAAAGACATCGGCATACTCTGGTATAATATCGGCAATATTGATAAGGCGCTCATGTATTACAATGAAGCGCTGAAGTTGAATCCCGGCAACGCCGATACACACAAAAGTATTGGAATCATTTTATATAAAGAAGGTAAGAATAATGAGGCTTTTTCACATTTTTCCGAAGCGCTGCAAATCAACCCAAACATTGCAGAAGCTTATTTTTATATGGGAAATATTCTTGTACAACAAGAAAAGTATGAGGAGGCAATAATTCGTTTTAAAGACGCTATAAGACTCAAACCAGATTTGGTTGATGCTCGAACTAATCTGGCATATATTTATAAACGCCTTGGGAAAATAGATGATGCCACTAATGTTAAGTCAATGCAATAAAGTTGGATTCATATTCCCCCCTTAACAAGGGGGGATGCCAAAGGCAGGGGGGATTTCTTCTTCCCAGCGAATAAAGATCCCCCCGCCGCTTGAGCGGCGACCCCCTTTTTAAGGGGGTAAAAAGAAAAAGAAACT